>WTHD01000020.1 GCA_011523265.1 Candidatus Binatota bacterium | reverse complement strand
CCGTGCGGCAGCGTCTCGAAGACCTGACCGCCCAGGTACAGGATAATCTGTCCGGTGTGACGGTCATCAAGTCGTTTGTGCAGGAAAAGCTCCAGGCGCGGGCGATCGAACACCGCAGCCAACGGTTGCGGGACGATATGCTGCGGGCCAGCACCCTGTCCTTCGTTCCGGTCGGCGTGATCGAAGTCACCAGCGGAGTCGGGGTAGTGCTGATTGCACTCCTGGGTGGCATTATGGCGCTCGGCGGTCGGGTGAGCGCGGCCGATCTGTTTGTGTTCATTGTCTATCTTACCCAGATTTATCAGCCCTTTTTGCAACTGGCCAATATCAACGACACGCTCCAGAAAGCCACGGTCAGCTCGGAGCGGGTGTTTGAACTGCTCAACCTCCAGCCCGATATTGTCAGCCCACCCCACGGCGTACGGCCGGCCCGGATGACCTGGGACGTGGAGTTCCAAAACGTTACGTTCGGCTACCAGCCGGACCGGCCGGTACTCAACGATATCAACATCACCGTTACGGCCGGGACCATGGTCGCCTTGGTTGGCGCGACCGGTGCGGGAAAAACTACGGTGACCAACCTCATTCCGCGCTTTTACGACCCCCAACACGGCTCGGTCCGCGTCGGCGGACACGAGGTGCAGTCCTTGGACCTCGACTTTCTACGCAGCAATATCGCCATGGTGTTGCAGGACGTCTTTCTCTTCCACGGTACCGTCCGTCAGAATCTTCTCTTTGGTCGGCCGGAGGCAACAGAGGCCGAGCTGCGCGCCGCGGCGCAGGCGGCCAATGCCGAGGAATTCATCCGCGACCTGCCCCAGGGCTATGACACGCTCATTGGCGAGCGCGGAGTCCGCTTATCCGCCGGGCAAAAACAACGCCTGTCCATTGCGCGGGCGCTACTCAAAGACGCCCCCATTCTGATCCTTGACGAGGCGACCTCGTCGGTGGACACCGAAACCGAACATTTGATCCAGGAGGCGATTTCGCGGCTCACCGCGCAACGCACCACCGTGGCCATAGCCCACCGTCTCAGTACCATCCGCAACGCCGACCTGATCGTGGTTCTGGACCACGGCCGGGTTGTGGAGCAGGGCACGCACGAGAGTCTGCTGGTCCACAACCGGGCCTATGCCCGCATGGTGCGGGCTCAGGACCTCGCCCGTCAATGGCAGATCGGACAGCCTGGGGAGCAGCCCGAACTCGCGCTGGCCACGGGCAGTGATTAGTCTCGCACCGGAGCCCAAAAAGGGAGTAATGACAATGGCCTACGATCTACTCATAAAAAACGGCACCCTCGTCGATGGCAGCGGACAGCCCGCTTTTCGGGCCGACCTGGCCGTCCGGGCCGGCCGTATCGTCGAGATAGGCAAGGGCTCGGACAGAATCACGGCTGGAGCCACGCGCGTCATCGATGCCGCCGATCTTATTGTTGCACCGGGCTTTATCGATCCGCATACCCATTATGATGCCCAAATCTGCTGGGATCCACTGGTCACCTGTTCATCCTGGCATGGCGTGACCAGCGTCATTATGGGCAACTGCGGTGTCGGACTGGCTCCCTGTAGGCCCGAAGAGCGCGATATTGCGACCTCGAACCTCGTCCACGTTGAGGCGATTCCGTACGAAGTCCTCAGCCAGGGCCTCCCGTGGGACTGGGAAAGTTTCCCGCAGTATATGGCTGCGGCGGCTCAGCGCGGGGTTGGTATCAACGTCGGATTTCTGGCCGCCCTGTCGCCGTTCCGTCAGTTCGTCATGGGGAACGACGCTATGGAGCGTGAGGCAACACAGGATGAAACGGGGAAGATCAGTGCGCTGCTGGGCAAAGCGCTTGACGCCGGCGCACTCGGCTTCTCGCTCACGGTCCTGCCCCAGCATATCGGCTACAAAGCCAAACCGCTGGCCTGCCGTCTGGCGAGCCGGGATGAACTGCGGACCTATGCCAGGCTCCTCGCAGAACGCGGCCGCGGCACAATTGAAATCGCGCTGACGAAACAGCCGAGCACGGTTTCCGCAAAAGAATACGCGCTGCTTGAGTTGCTCGCGGCCGAGAGCGGCCGGCCCGTCACCTGGCTCAATCTGCGCGACCGGGACGATGCGCCAACAGCCTGGACCGACACTCTGGACCAGGTTGCGCCGCTGCTGGCCCGCGGTTGCCGCCCTCAGGTGGCCGTACGGCCACTGACGGTTGAGTTTAATCTGCGCAACCCGTTCCTGTTCGCCAGTCTGCGCTCCATGCAGCCGGTATTCGGTGATGCCTCGCTCGAAGATCAAAAGCGGACCTATGCGGACGCGGCGTTTCGCCGTGCCTTTGCCGCCGACCTGGAACATCGTCCGCTTTTTCGCGACATTTGGAAGAATACCCAGGTGAAGGAAGCCACGCGGCCCGCCCTCAAGGCGCTCGAGTGGAAAACGATCGCCCAGATAGCTCAGGAGCGTGGCGTGGCGCCGCTCGACGCCTTCTTTGACCTCTCGCTTGAAGATGGGCTCAGGCTCGACTATATGTTGCCGCGGCTCGATATCAACGAAGAACGGGTCGCACGGAAGTTCAGCGACCCGCGTACGCTGATCGGCATCTCCGACGGCGGTGCGCACGTCGATATGCTGTGTAACGCCGGCTATCCAACCTATCTGTTGGGCACCTTCGTACGCGACAAACAGGCGATTACGCTGGAACAGGCGGTGAAGCGCATCACCTCCGAGCCGGCGCAGTATTTCGGCCTGTCCCAGCGCGGCCTCTTGCGGCCCGGCATGGCGGCGGACATCACCATTTTCGACCTGAACACCGTGCGCTCTCCGGAACGCCCGGAGGTTCGGTATGATTTACCCGGCGGCGGCCGTCGGCTCGTCACGCAGTCGGAAGGGATCGCCCATACGATTGTGAACGGACACGTGTTGTACGAAGAGGGAGAATATGTCGGCGGCCTGCCGGGGCAGGTACTCCGCGCTCATGAGCAATAAGCCCGAAACGAAGGAAGGAGAAAGACAATGGATTTCGCTACGCTCGAACAGAGATTGACCCGTATTGAGGACCTTGAGGCCATCAAACAGCTTAAGGCCACCTACTGCGATATTTGCGATGACGATCACAACCCGGAGCGTATCACCACGATTTTTGCCGAAGACGGGGTCTGGGAAGGCGCGGGTTTCGGCAAAGCCCAGGGCCATACGGCCATTCGCGAGCTGTTCAAAAAATTCCAGACGCTGATCAGCTTCTCCCAGCACCAGGTGATGAATCCGATCATCAAAATCGACGGGGAGCGGGCTACGGGTATCTGGTACTTCTTTGGGCCGTTCACGTTCTACAAAGACAATCAGGCCAAGTGGCTGGCCGCACGCTATGAAGACGATTACGTCAAGGTGAACGGAGAGTGGAAGATACAGCACCTCCGCGCGCGTGGCCGTATGCACACGAACTACGAAGAGAGCTGGGCCAATAACGACTGAGCAAATCGGCGCGGCTGTGACCGGCTTGCGCGTGCAAAGTAAGGGGAGGCAGGCATGTTCACCATAGGCAAGCTGTTTCATCTCACCCATGTTGTGGACGACCTCGAAGCCGTTGACCGGTGGTATGATGACGTGTTCTCGGTCACGCGCTTCTATAACGGCTATGAAGAGCTGGCCGGCCGCAATGCCTCCCTGATTGCCATCGGGGATGTCATCATGGAACCGATGATGCCCGCCCGCGTGGAGAACCTCAAAAACCCGTCGGTGAAAAGATTTCACGACCGTTTCGGGCAGCACTTCCACTCCATCGCCTGGTATGTGGACGATGTTGCAGCCATTGCCGCCCGGCTCGATACGGCCGGCCTGCGACTGTATAACCTGGTCGGCAAAACCGTGCAGCCGCCGTATGACACGGCGGCCATCTGGACGCATCCGAGGCAGACACCCGGCCAACTGGAGTTTGCCCTGTCCGGCGATTACATTGCCGACCCGCGGCTGGAACCGGGCTGGTCAAGCGACCCCTGGCGCCAGCATCCGCTCGGCATTCAGCGCGCCTCGCATATCGGCGTCGTCGTCAGAGACCTGTCTGCGGCCAAGCGGCTGTATTGCGACATTCTGGACGGAACCCTGCTCCACGAGGAGCACACCGAGGGTCGCAAGCAGAGTGCCTTTGTTGCCGTTGGCGAAGATACGGTCGTGGAACTGGCCCAGCCTCTTTCTGCGACCAGCCCGGAAGGCCGAGAGCTGGAGCAAAACGGTGAGGGCATTTATTCCCTGATATTCAAGACCGCAGACCTTGGCCAAGCCCAGGACTTTCTGAGAGACAAGCAACTCCGACCCGAACCGGACGGCGCAGACACCATCGTTCTCGGGCCGGAGCAAGCCTTTGGCATGGTGGTGGGCTTCACCCAGCGCACCCTCGCCAACGATCCACGTTAGTTGCTACTCGGCCTCAACCGTCACGCGCTGTCCTGAGAACATCGAGTCAAACTGCATGGCCGGCATCGCATCAGGGTCAAACGGGTCTTGATCCAGTGGAAAGACCCGCCCCATCTGCGTGCCGGTGATGGACTGTAAATCTTTACTGAATTGCACCACATAGCGGACACGCACGATATCGGTATGCGCTCCGGTCGTGGCGTCGAGGTTGAAATCGACCACCTCCGCCGTAATTTCCCGCCAATCCGACCGCGCCCATACCCCGTGTTGGTCGCTGAATCGGGCAGGACCGAGGATGTCGTGCTGACCGGAATGGGTGCTGGCCCAATTCCCCTCTGCGGTTAAGGAAATCAAGCGGAAGGAACTCGGCGTTCCCTCGTCTGTGAGGTGACGGATGAGGTAGACTCCCGCAATCCCTTGGGCAAAGTTGCCCTCATTCGGCCTATGGCGCCAGCTTTCCAGACGAATCGCGTCGTCGGAGAAGGAGAGATTGACGAGACCGAGACAGAATACGGGGATCAGACTCAGGGCGAGTATACGGATTCTTCGTGCCAAGGTTGCGCTCCTCTCTTGCTCGCTTCCCGAGCAGAGGGTCCCGCAGGGTCGGATGAGTTGGAGGCGTCATCCAACCCTGCTAGCCGAAGTTACCCGCCCACTGCCGCTATGCCGTCACGCACCAGTGCGGCTATGGCCGCTTCGTCGTACCCCAGGTCGCGCAGGATTTCGCTGGTATGGTCGCCCAACTGCGGGGCCGGGGTTGGGGTTCGCTTTTCACCGTCGGTCGCGAAAATGGGGCTGTTGATGGTCGTCAGCTTGCCGTGCCCAGGGTACTCCATGTCCACGAACGCGCCGGCGGCCCGCATCTGGGGGTCTTCGACCACCTCGTCCCGCACGGGCAGAGGCGCCCATTTGATGTCGGCCTGCTTGAACAGCACCCGCCACTCATCGAGGTCCCGCAATTCAAACTGGCCCTGTAAAATGGCAAAGAGGGCCGCGGCGTTCTCCGCCCTGGCCTCGTTGGTGGCAAACAGCGGGTTGGTGGCCAGTTCGGCCTGGCCGAGGGCCTTGCACAGATTGGGGAGTTCCTTGTCGGGATCGAGCAGGATGGCCAGGAAGGCTTTGCCGTCACGGCTCCGATAGCCGGCCGCCAATGGGTTCGGCGGTGTGCCGTCTTCGTCGCGTTCCGGAAAGGTGGCATTACAGAGTTTGGCCTGGAGGTCGCAGGCGTTGGCCCAGGCCCCGCTGGCCAGTAACGAAGTCCCGACTTTCAATCCCCGTCCGGTCCGTTCGCGCTGATACAGGCCGAGCATAATCGCGCTAAACAGGGACACCGAGGTCGGGTGGTCGCCCATGCCCGGACGCGGGCCGCCCGGTGTGCCGTCCATGCCCACGACGCTCATCATCAGGCCCGAGCGCGCCCAATAGGCCAGCGCGTCATACGTGGGCGCGTCGGCATCTTCACCTTCATCCCCGTAGCCGCTCAGATGGGCATAGATGAGCCGATCGTTTTCCGGCTGAAGATCCTTCCAGGTCAGCCGGAACTTTTCGAGCAGCGGATGCTGGTAGTTGGAGACAAACACGTCCGCGGTCTTGATCAGCCGAATGAGCACTTCTCTGCCCTGGGGTGAAGCCAGGTCGAGAGCGACGCTCTTCTTATTCCGACTGGTCAGAATCCAGCCCCAGTTGAGGTCTGCCTTGGCAAAGCCGGGTAAATCCGACATGGAGCGATAGAGGTCTCCGCCCTGCGGGCGCTCGATCTTCAATACCTCGGCCCCGAAGTCCGACATGATGGTTGTCGAGGCCGGCCCGGCAACATAGGTTCCGCAGTCGATCACTCGCAGTCCTGATAGAATTCCGTTGTCCATACGCATCTCCCTGTTCGATTGTGGTGTCCAGTCCCTTGACTTCGGGGTATTCTGCCAGCAATCGTCCGCCTCGCCAAGAGTGAAGATTGCCACGGGCGGGCTCCGCTGACGGTCAAAAAATGGGTTGCCGCCTACCGGTCACTGTGTTATCCCTGCCTCAGTCAAATAGTTAAATGCAACTAGTCGGTTGAGATCGAAGAGAAAGGCTGTCCGATGAAGATTGAAGAGCAAACGGTAGACTCTGTGGTTATTGTCTCACTGGACGGGCGTGTCGACGGTTCCACTGCACCGGACCTGGAGAAGCATATCTCGGACGTTGTTGAACGCGGTAATACCCAGATATTGCTTGATTGCAGCAAGATGGATTACATCAGCAGCGCCGGTC
>WTHD01000018.1 GCA_011523265.1 Candidatus Binatota bacterium | reverse complement strand
TCGCCAACCTGCCGGCCGATGCGGTGGACTTCTTCAATATTCAACGCCGTGTGTTTGAGGACTCCATGCAACCGGTTTTTGATGCCGGTCTGGCCAAGTCGATCGACGCGCCGACGACGATTTGCGAAGGGGTGCGGCTGATTCCGACGCCGGGCCATACGCCCGGACACTGCTCGGTCGTGGTTGAGTCCAATGGCGAGGCGGCCATGATTACCGGGGACTTCATTCACCACCCGATCCAGTTCCACGACCCGAATATCTGCACCCCGTTCGATGTCGATAACAATATGGCGCTGGCCACCCGCTGGCGGACCTTTGAGCAGTTCGCGGATACCCCGACGCTGATCATCGGTACCCACTTTGCCGGACCAACCGCCGGCAAGCTGGTCCGAGACGGCGCCGGCTATCGTCTCGACGTCTAAAGACTCAACAGGGTGGGTCCTCCCGGACCCACCTTATCTCTCGGGTCGTGACACGGCCCGGCTCCCCTTGCCCTTGCCGCGTTGCGCTTACTCCAGGAATTCGGGAGCCTCACGTTTCAGCATCCGTTTGATCGCCTCCAGATGGAGGGCGGCTTGTCGGCGTGCCGTTTCAAACTGTTCACTGGTGTGACGACACACCTGATCGGAGATACGTTTGAGCGGCAGGCCGGTTGAGTGGGCCAGCACCTGAACCATGCACGCCCGCTCCAGGTAGTATAAGTCGTCGAACGCGGTTGCCACGTCCGGCCCGGTTACGATTACGCCGTGGTTGGCGAGAAAGGCAACCTTCCCCTCGGCCAGCTTTTCCCTGAGCCGCTGCCCTTCCGCCTCGTCCAGGGCAAGGCCGTTATACGCTTCTTCGTACGCAACCCGCTGATAGAAGCGCAGCGCATTCTGGCTGATCCATTCGAGACGGCCGCCGTCGATGGCGCACAGAGCGGTCGCATACGGCATATGGGTGTGGAGCACGCACCGGGCAGACGGGTTGCCGCGGTGAATCTGGGAGTGGATAAAGAAGGCCGTGGGCTCAACCTGCCATTTGCCTTCGATCACGTTTCCGTCCGGGTCGACGACGAGCAGGTCGCTTGTCTGCATCTCAGACCAATGGAGGCCCTGAGGGTTGATCAGAAAGCGATCCGTCGTACCTGGGACGACCAGGCTGAAGTGATTACAGATGCCCTCACTCAGGCCGAGCCGGTCTGCCCAGCGCAGTATGGCGGTGAGATCAATGCGTGCTTGCCGAATGGCTTCGGTATCCATAGTGCTCCTCGCAATGCTTGTATGACAAGATATTCCCACCATACGACGACCAGCCCATAAAGACCAAGTGAAACCTGGTCAGCCTGAGTATGCGAACCATAATTGCACCCTTCCTACGGACCCGCCCTATGGACATTGCCGGGAACGATGCCAAGTGCTAGCATATCGCAGTCATGGCAGCCTTAACGATCCGTAATCTATCGCCGGAAGTCATTCAATCTATAAAACTTCTCGCACAACGCAATCATCGCTCTATGGAGCAAGAAGTCCGCGAGATGATTGAGCGCTACGTTGGAGACAGGCTTTCGGCAATTGAGCAGATTAAACGTTCGTGGGATTCACAGAGTCGTTCACCCTCGGCCCAGGAAATTGATTCCTGGATTCAAGAAGGACGACGGTGAGAGTCGTTGTAGACACGAACGTTATTGCCTATTTCCTCCTAGGCACTCGGCCTTTCCGTCAAGAGTGCGCTACGTTCTGGCATACGATTGAAGAACCTGTAGCCCCCGCGTCGTGGGAAGCGGAGCTCACGAATGTTTTGTGGATGGCTGTTCGCACGAAAGTTATCCCCCCTCCAGAAGCACTCCATAAGCTCGATTTGGCAGTAACGCTTGGTATACGAACCGTACCAGTACAAAGTTTATGGCACGGCGCTCTCATCCGTGCCTGTTCGGCAAATGTAGCAGCCTACGATACGCTTTTTGTTGAACTTGCCGAGCGGGAAGGGTGTCCGTTAGCAACCTTTGACAAGCCGTTATTAAGGGCCTTTCCGAAAATTGCAAGGAGACCACGCTCAGTAGCCTCGACTGCGTGAGACATCTTCGGCCCAGGTAGAAGCGGCATCCATTCATTACCTATGTCGAACGGGATGTCCGTCAGATTACGGCTGTCCAGAATCTCCACGTTTTTCAAACCTTTGTGCGGTTTTGCGCCGGACGAGTCGGGCAGGTGCTCGACCTGAGCGGGCTCGCCAACGACGCCGGTATCACCCATAATACCGCCAGCGCCTGGCTTTCCGTTCTGGAAGCGAGCTATATCGCCTACCGCCTCACCCCTCACCGCCGCAATTTCTCTAAACGCCTGGTCAAGCGACCGAAGCTCTATTTCTACGATACCGGACTCGCGAGCCGACTGCTCGGTATCCGTTCAGCAGACGAACTGCGCCTGCACGCCCTCCGGGGCAGCCTGTTTGAGTGCTGGGTCGTCAGCGAGCTGTACAAATGGAACGCCCACCACCGCAAGCGGTTGCCACTCCATTTCTGGCGGGATCACAAGGGCAAGGAGGTCGATATGCTCGTCGACTGGGGCGATCAGGTGACCGCGCTCGAAATCAAATCCGGCGCTACCCTGAACGCCGATTTTTTTCAGGGGCTCGAATACTATCAACACCTGGCAAAAGAGCAGGTACGACAGTCTTATCTCGTCTATGGCGGGGACCAATATCAGACCCGCGAAGTCGGGCCTGCCCTGCCGTGGCGTATGGTGACAAACCTTATGCACCGTCTGGAAGTGTAGAGCCCGATGAGGGAAAAGGCGAATAGCAATCTGGGATATGCTGACTTGACCCAATAGTTAGCGGGCACTTACACCCAGATAGCAGCCCAAGGCCTAATTTCGGCCCACCATTCGGCTGGCGTAATGATCTTTAATGGTAAGTCTTGAAGTTCATCACGGAACTTCAAAATCGTTGACCAGTCGCGCGTGCAGAATGCGTCGCACCCATACACGACGGCATCGCAAACGAGGACTCGGTCTGAGACGTCAGGTAGTACATCGAGAATACCAGAAGCAAGAAGTTGCAGTCGAGTTTCCTCAGCTTGACTAAATGAAGGGAGTGTCGTGTCAGAATGTAAGAATTCTCGCCAGTAATACCAAATATCGAAAAACCAACGTTCCAGTTTATAGGCACGAGTAGAATCTTTCGTTGCTGTTACTTCACGATAGGTGTGAGGCGAGATCGCAAGCTGCCACGTGGCTCGTTGTCCAGTGTGAAAGATACTGGCCAACGACTCTATGTCATGCTGGACCCGCAACGAACATGTATCTGGTATCTCGACGCCTTCATGGGATCTGTTCACCGTAGTCGAGAATAAAATTCACAACGATGGTGTCTAGAAACACACGGCCCGAAATTGCTTCGAAGCTAGCCACCTCTAATCTTTTAGGGGAATGAATGAATCTATCTGCAAGCCCCTCTGACCCTCTCTCTAAATTCCAAAGAGAGAGGGCTAGAGGGAGAGTCTTATGTAGGGTAACTACGGATCAACCCGTGCCGAGGCGTAGCCGCTGACGACCTCGACTCCGTCTTGATTGACGGTCGAGACATCCAGATCGACGATGTGGCCGCCTTCTTCTTGACGGATGGCTTTGACCGTGGCTTTGGCGGTCAGGGAGTCGCCGGGCCAGACCTGGCGGGTAAAGCGCACGCCGTATTGGGTGAGGCGGCCGTCGCCGACGTAATTGGTCAACATCTTGCCGGTCATGCCCATGGACAGCATGCCGTGGGCAAAGACGGACGGATAGCCGGCGACTTTGGTGACAAAAACTTCATCCGTATGAACCGGGTTATAGTCGCCCGAAGCTCCGGCGTATTGGACGAGTTGGGTGCGTTTGAGGTCTTCGACCACCTGTTCTTCGTAGGTATCTCCGACTGTGAGGTTGCTCGCTGATAATGCCATGTTTTCCCTCCTACTGATCGACGGGCCGCTCGGTTTGGACGCCAACGCTCCGGGCGGTGACGACGAGTTCGCCGTTCTGGTCGCGATACTCGGTAATGGTCTCGGAAAAGAGCAGCTTGCCCGAACGCTTGCCCTGCTTCTCCCATTTCTTGCCCGGTTTTACCGTGGCGGTCAGGACATCGCCCGGTTTGGGATGACGGTGGTAGACATAGTGCTGTTCGGCGTGCAGGCCGCCCCCGCCGCCTCCACCCCCGCCGCTCCCTTCTTTTTTTATACCCGTAGGCTCTTTGCCCGAGCCGAACCACGGCGTGCCCGGTTTGGGCCGCAGAAAATAGTCGGGATCAAACTGGGCACTCGCCTGGACAAAGGTCGGCGGAGCAATAATGGAGCCGGGCTCGGTGGTCTGGGCGTACTCTTCGTCAGCATAAATCTCGTTATAGTCGCCCACGGAACGAGCAAACATGAGGATATGGCTCGCTTCGACGGGGAATTTCTCTACTGCCATGGGTGTGTCTCCTTGTGTGAGTATTGGTGAGCAGGGTAGGGGCGACAGAGGCCCCCTCACCCCGGCCCTCTCCCCTCGTGGGAGAGGGAGACGACACTAGTTGCTGAGATGTTTGCCGTAGAACAGCAGCACGCGGTGCCACATATCCTGGGCCGCCACCGGACGGTAGCTATCCCGATAGTCGGCGAAAAAGGCATGGCCGGCGTTGGGATACATGCGCATCTCGTACGTCTTGCCGTGCTTGTCGAGTTCCTCTTTGAGGCGGTCGGCGTGTTCGGGCGAAGGGTTGGGGTCCTCTTCACCAAACAGGCCGAACAGGGGGCAGGACAGGTCCTTGACCAGATCAATCGGCGAGGTCGGGCGGGTCGGCGGAAAATCGTCCTGAATGATAAAACCGCCGGCCGAATCTACCGCGGCATCCAGGTTTTGACTCGTGCAGCCAAACATCAGGGTGTAGCGCCCACCGGAACAAAAGCCGATGGCGCCCACTTTCCCGTTGGAGTCATCCCGGCCCTTGATAAACCGGGCCGCGGCGTCCAGGTCGGCCATGGCCTGAGAGTCCGGGACGGAGAACATTACCTTGATCACGTCGTTGATATCGGTGGGGTCGGGATTGCCCTCGCGCGTGTACATATCCGGTGCCAGCGCAATATAGCCTTCGCGGGCAAACCGGTCGGCCACGTCCTTGATATGATCGTTTAAGCCAAAGGCTTCCATGATGACGATCACGCCGGGATGCGGACCATCGGTGGTGGGCTGGCTCAGGTAGGCGTTGACCGGCGTATCACCCTGGCCGGGATACTGCATCATACTGGATTGAACTTCTGGTGGTCTCATGCGTCGTTCCTCCTTTAGAGATAGGAAAATTATTACCGGGAGCATATGTCTTGCCCCAGCAGGTTTCAAGTCGTCCGGGCATACCGGCACAGACGGGCAAAGCTTGTACCTCTCTGGAGAAGGTGGTAGGAGGCAAGGCAACGCGTTGTGAAAAGAGTAAACGTGTCCTCCAATAGACATGCAGATGTTGGCACGTTTACTCTTTATTAAGCAGGGAGGGGACGCCAATGAGTCGCGCTTATAATGTTATTGATTCGGACGGCCACGTCTTGGAACCACCCGATTTCTGGGCCGATTATATTGACCCGGCCTACCGGGACCGGGTGCCCGAACTGATTGTCGATACGGATGGCAAAGAGCGTCTGCGGATTGAAGGCCGTGTCCTGGGCGGCCAAAAAGGGCTGGGCTTTGCCGGTGCCATCGGCGCGCGGGATGGCCGGGCTTCGACCGATATTAAATACACCGAAGGCCGAAAGGGCGGTTTTGATCCGCACGCGCGGATGCCGGACATGGAACTGGACGGTATCGACGCCGTTTTTCTGTATCCCACCCTGGGCCTTTTTTCCGGAGCGATAGCAGACCCCCAACTCGCCGCGGCCACCTGCCGGGCGTATAACCGCTGGCTGGCCGACTACTGTCGGCCCTATCCCGACCGGCTTTTCGGGGTGGCCATGCTGCCCATGCAGTCCATCGAGCTGGCTATCGAAGAAATGCGCTACGCCCGGCATGAGCTGGGGATGCGGGGCGGCTTTCTGCGTCCGAACCCGTATAACGACCGCATGCTGGGGCATCGCGACTACGATGTCTTCTGGGCCGAAGCCCAGGAACTCGACTTTGCCATCGGCATCCACGAGGGGACGGGCGGGATGCCGGCGGCGGGAGCCGACCGCTTTGAGGAGCTGGCCCCGCGTCATATTGTTTCGCATACCGTGGAAATGATGCTGGCGAGTTTGAGTATCATCTGGGACGGCGTATGCGAGCGTTTTCCGAAGTTGCGCATTGCGTTTTTGGAGTCCGGCGGCGGCTGGATTGCGCCCTGGTTGGACCGCATGGACCGCCACTGCGACGATCATGGGGTGTTTACGGACTCACCCCTCACGCTGCTCCCGAGTGAGTATTTCAAGCGCCAGTGCTGGATCTCGTACGAACCGGTTGAGGGCAGCCTGGCCCACCTGGTGGACTATGTTGGCGCGGAAAAGATTCTGTGGGCCACCGATTATCCGCACCCGGACGGCTTCTTTCCTGGGGCGCCGCAAATGATCGCCGAGAAGCTCTCGGACGAGAACAAACACAAGGTCTTGGCGGAGAGCGCAAAGCAGTTTTATGGGCTGAGTGAGAGCAAATAACGATGATGTCTAGCCGTCCGTCATTCCTGCAAAAGAACGTCACCCCGGCCCAAGAGCCGGGGCAGGAATCC
>WTHD01000394.1 GCA_011523265.1 Candidatus Binatota bacterium | reverse complement strand
CCCGCGTGACCTGACGGCGGGCGTTTCCGGTTTGAGGGTCGGCGGGCAGCTCCCGCGTAAAGCGATTATCGAAGGTGAGCGTCTCTTGCGGCTGAAATTCCTGTTGGGCGTTCATGCCGACACGTTAGCCCAGCGTGGTGTGACGCTCAAGGCGTGTTCCCTCATCATGTGACTAATGAACAACACTCATCTAACTCTGGGCGTCCATTGTTCGCACATGGGGATATCGCAGAATCCGTTCATCGGCCGTCAGCAGGATCAGTTCATGCAGCCGAGCGGCGGCCACGAGGATACGATCTGCCGGGTCCTTATGGAAGGTGGAGGGGAGGGCATACGCTTCGGTAGCAATCTCATGGGTCACGGGTAATGTTGTTGCATCCAGACTGCTCAGAGAATGGGCAATCCAGTCGCTGAGCGGGATGGCCAGTGAGATTGTACCAACGGCTAACAGACGCGCAATTTCCAGCGTGGATATTGTACAGACAGTGTTGGTGTGCTCTGCGTCCAGTAGCACTTGCGCCGTTTGTCGTCCCAACTTCTCAGGCTGCTCCTGCGACCAGATCCAGACATGGGTGTCGAGCAACAGCGTCACGCCAGCATGTCCCAATCATCAGTCGAGTCAGCATGGACGAGGTCACCGTGAATAGTCATCTTGCCCTTCAGCCCACCGAGTTGTTTGCCCGATGGGAGTGCTGCGAGTGGCTGGATAGTCACAAGGGGTTTCCCACGCAGCGTCACGATCATAGGCTCGCGGGAGCGATGGACTTCCTTGAGTACAGCGATGCACTTTGCTTTGAATTCAGACACAAGCATTGTCTTCATGGATAAATTTTAACTAGGTCAAGTGACCTGGTCAAGTTAAAGTGGGATATTAACAGACACCATTCTTTGTACGTCAGGCCTGCTCTCTTCTTGAGAGACGTACAAAATTGAAGGGTTGTGTTGTCAGCCTGTTCGGGTGTAAGCCGCAGGCTTTTTACCGCGTCTCTACCTCTCCATAGAGCGGTTCCGCCACCGGCTCCGTGTCATACTTGCGCATTAACTCGAGGAGGGCGCGTTGGTCCGGCGGTTTTCCGCCTTTGGTGAGTTCGGCCAGGCCCTCGAAGTATTTCTCGCGCGAGTCGGCCGGACAAAACATGATCAACAATATGGAGCGCTGCGCGCCTGGGTTGGAGAAGGCATGGATCGCTTCCTTGGGGACGAGAGCGGTCGTTCCGGCCTGGGCCGTCATCTTCTCGTCCCCGACGAGGAGTTCGATCGCACCCTCAACCACGTAGAATATTTCTGCCATCTGACGGTGAATATGGCGGCGCGGTCCCTCAGTCCCCGGTTCCATTATATACTCGAACAGACCGAAATGACCCTCGGTGTCCTTTCCCCTGACCTTGAACGTGCACCGGGTGCCGGTCCCAATGGCGACCGAGTCGCCCTCTCCCCGCTGAAGCACGATTGCAGAATCCGGCAGCGTCATCCTGTCCTCCTTACACGACCCCAAAGACCTGCTCGACCGCAGTCTGAACGGGCTTGAAGGTCACCGTGGGATTATGGACCATGCGATTATGACAGATCGCAACCGCCAGGCGCGCGTCCGGGTCGGCCCAGGCAATCGCTCCGCCGGCGCCCGGATGGAACACCGTACGTGGATTCAAACCGGCCAGGCGGAACGGGTATTTGGGGTCCTTCACTCCACCGACCCACAGCCCGGCGGTGCCCATGCGGATCGCCATGCCCAGTACCGTGTCCGGCTGATCAGTATCCGGACGCGGGGTGCTGAATGTCTTCACCCGCTCTTCGGACAGTAAGCGGACGCCGTTCAGTTCCCCACCATTGGCCAGCATGGCAAACAGCCGGGCCGAGCTGCGGGCGTTCATAATGCCGTGGGCACCCGGAATGCAGCCGCGTCGCATATCGGAACGGCCGAAGACCTCCTCAGTCGCTCCGACCTGAGGCGGCATGGCCCGCAGGATCGGAGCATCTGCCGGTAATGGCAGCGGAGGCGCGTTCTTGAGCCGCGCCACGCGCGGTTCGGCTTCTTCAGGAATCCCGATCCAGAGATCCGTCATGCCAAGGGGCGCACAGATCTCTTCCTGTACGAAAGTGCCGTAGGGCCGATGTTTGGGATCGGTCCGGCGCACGCACTCGGCAATGACCCAGCCGAAGGTGTAGCACATATAGGCATTCTGAGTGCCACCCGCAAAGAGCGGCTTCATATTGGCCAGTTGCTCGACCATCCAGTCATAATTACTCATGAGTTCCGGCGTGACACCCTCGGGCATATACGGAATGCCCAGGCGGTGGCTCAGCGCATCCCGGACGGTTGCCGTGTCTTTACCGTGCGCCGCGAACTCGGGCCAGTAGTGCGCAATAGGTGCATCATACTCAATCAAGCCACGTTCGGCCTGGAGATGGAGCGCGGTGGCCGTGGTCGCCTTGATGACGGAGAAGGAGGGGAAGAGCGTATCCCCATCGACTGCCCGTCCGGTGGTCTCGTCGGCAATACCACCCCAGACATCCACGACTTGCTCGCCGTCGAGATACACGGCGACCTGCATCCCGATCTCGCCGTTCTCCCGGAGCGTGGTTTCCACGGCCTGTTGAAAAATGCGCTGTGCCTCTGGTGTACGTTCCGCGGTCGCTGGCATGGATTGTTCCCCCTTTATCTCTGGCTGACACGCCTTACCGGCGGTTTGGATCCTTGTTGTTATCCACTTTTCTTAAGGAAAGAGTCAAGCGTCCACATATCTTTGGGAGGCTGTTTTCCGACGGCCAACCTACAGACCCGCAGTCTTCAGCACCCGCACGAAAGCGCTGGGATCAGAACCGCCGGCCACGGTTTTCCACGCGCCTGATGATGAGGGAAGACTGTACCCCGCAGCGCATCCCTGATTTCTCACCCGACGGGTAGCAGGCTATGGTGACGACTAGGGGGTGTCTGCTTCCCCCTGAGCGTCCTCGTCTCGTATCCGGTCTGCCCGTTGGGCGAGCAGGCCGACGAGAACCAAAAAGACGAGAAAAGAAACTGTTATCGCAAGGATGGTGAGCATAACCCCTCCTTTACCCAACTCTTGCAGTCTCTCCTTCCTTCTCTACTCCTTCTCTACACGAAAAATCAACGCTTTCGCGTAAATTTTGTCACAACCGCGCGTCGTCTGCGCTCTGCAGGTCGGGGTCGAGGACTTCGGTTTTGATCGTCACGATCGACGTGAACCACTGCTCCATGCTCCGAGCGTCCATCTGCGACCAGTCGGGAATCTCCAGGACGAGCGCCCGCCCGAGCTGGTTGCCAAATCTCACCAAGTCGTTGTTGGTGTCGGTCCGGGTTGTGTCCCACTGGTTGAGCGCCGCTTCCAATGAGCTATGAGTCGCGAGCGTTTCGCCCAGCGCGATGGCATCGTTAATCCCCTTGAGCGCGCCGGCTGCCGTATGTGGGCGGGCGAAGGCCCCGGCGTCGCCCACCAAACAGATCCGGCCCTTGCGGTAGGCTGGGACTTCACAATCATAAATGGCGTAGGCAAATGTGTCCTGGCATTTATCGACGATCTCGGCGTAATAGTCGGGCAGCCGTTCGTAGGCGCGCCGTTTCAACTCGGCTTCCGTGACCAGGGGCATACCGCCGGGGGGGAGCGAGCCCGAGTGCGCGTTGCCGTCTTTGTCAGTCAGAAAATCGGTCAGCGCGGAGGCGGCAACCGGGACATACAGACCCCAATTCACCAGACGCTGACCCGGCGCGGTCGCTCCGCCCAGACCCGGCACGAAATAAAAAATACCGTGTCCGCCCGGATAGCCCAAACAGCGGACACCGCTTTCGAGCGGCTGTGATTCTTCAAGTTCCTCTTCAAACAGGAAGCCCCGCCACAAGACATAGCCGGCATAGCTCAGGGTGCTATCGGGAAAGAGAGTACGCCGCCCGAGCGAGGTGTAGCCATCGGCACAGACCACCAGGTCAAAGGCATGCGTGGAGCCATCGGCCAACTCCACCCGGACCGTTCCGGCAGGCCGCTCATGTAATGCCACGGCGCGCTGCCCCGAGCGATACACTCTATCCGGAACGCGTTTGCGAAGGTTTCTGTACAAGCCACCCCAGTTGAGCAAAGCCAGGTTCGCGGGCTGGTCCCAGGCGAGATAGCCGTAACGGCGCTCTTTTTCGGTTCGCCATATGCGCGTAAACGCATGACCGGCGAAGAAGGGGGTATCCGCATCGACCAGGTCGCGTTCAATAAAGGTGTCCATGACCGAGGGTGGAACGCCGATGCCCGCGCCCCTGTCTTTCAGGGTGTCGCCCGTGCGCTCCAAAAGCGTGACCTCGCAGCCTAAGCGCAGCAGTTCGATCGCCGTGGTACAGCCGGCAATCGACCCCCCGATGATGCCGACGCGGAGTCCTTGGGTGAGTGTGCTGGTTGTTGCTGGCATGGCCCCCTCCTCTGACGTTGTGTCCCCCCTACCACAAGTTCCTGTAGAAATCACCGTTCCGCCTGCTTTCTTGAAAAGAGGGCGCGCTTTCCGTACTCTGGGCCGCATATATAATCACCAATCCGATCTGGAACGGAGAGCAAGATGCAAGAGATACCGGCAGGGATCATTTCAGCCGACGGCCATGTGTGTGAGCCGGCCAATTGTTATATCGACTATATCGAACCCAAATACCGGGACGTCGCGCCGCGTATCGTCGAACAACCGGACGGTACGGACGCCTTTGTCGTCCACGGCATGAAGCGCCCGATTCAACTGGGGTTCATTGACGGTGCCGGCTTTACGGTTACGGAACGCAACAACCGGGCGGCAAAGATCAGGTTCCCGGATATTCGCGAGGGAGCCTATGGCGGCCACGCGCGGATTCCGTATATGGACGAGGATGGGATTGCGGCTGAGGTCATCTACGCCTCTATCGGCATGGGCCTGTGTATGCACCGTGACCCGGACTATAAGAACGCCTGCATGCTGGCCTATAACCGCTGGTTGCAGGCTACGTGCAGCGAAGCGCCGAACCGCGTCCTGGGTCTGGCGCAGACCGCGGTCTTGAGCGTGGACAGCGCGATTGAGGATTTCCGGCGCGCCAAGGACATGGGCATGGTCGGCATGATGATGCCGGGTCGGCCCATCTACGAAGACTATGACCACGCCGACTACGACGCCCTGTGGGAGTGCGCAACCGACCTGGGGCTGCCCATCTGTTTTCATATTCTGACCTCGCGCGAGGGCAGCCTGAACATGCCGCACCGAGGTCATGAGATGAATAATTTTCTGGGCATCATCCGGGCCGTCCAGGATGTGGTCGGCCTCATGGTCCTGGGTGGGGTTTTCGAGCGTCATCCGCGTCTGAAGCTCGTGTGTGCCGAGGGCGACGCCGGCTGGATGCCGCACTATATGTACCGCATGGATCACGCCGCCAGGATTAACGCCGAGGGCGGGATTATCGACGGTCTGTCAAAACTGCCCAGCGCATATATCAAGAGCAATGTCTGGATGACTTTCCAGGACGACCCGACCGCGTTTCATGCGGTCGATATCATGCCGCACCAGCAATTGCTGTGGGCCAGTGATTTTCCGCATACGGATTCCACCTGGCCGCGCTCCCAGCAATTACTGGCCGACCACGCGGCCCATATCACGGAAGAGCAACGCCAGGACATCATGCGGGAAAATGCCGCCAAGCTGTTCAATCTACCCGCGGGGCAGAAGTCGTGGCGGATGCATGAGGCCCCGGCATAGAGGAACCCTCACCCCGGCCCTCTCCCAGAGGGAGGGGGACAAAAGGTAGGGGTAACCCCCTGTGGTTGCCCGCTCCCCCGTCGGTGAGGGAAAATTTATCCTACGCCTTCGGCTGCATGCCGAGGTCTACCAGCGGAGTGCGGTCCACGACCGGCATGCGTTTTGTTCCTGGCGTGAGTTTGACCGAGCCCGGTACGCGGGTGAACTGATCGACCAGGTCGATTTCCTTGGCGTATTCTTTGACCGCGGGAATGACCTCCTGGCCCATCAGACGGATGCTGTTCATCCGGTCTTCGTTGCCGACCGGCCCCTGAACCTGGAAACAGGCGAATGTTCCCGGCCGCAGCACGCGGATCATGGTCTTGATCTTTTCAATAACCGTCTTGGGCGAGCCGACGATCATCAGGTAGTCGTCCTGGGCGCGCTTATACGATTTCTCCAGCTTTTGGCGGACCTCATTCAGGTCCGTGCTCTTCTTTTTCCGCCGGCCCTGCTGCGCCTCTTTGAGTCGGTCCGAATCAACCCCGACCCAGCCCCCGCTCGGACGCTGGGCGAGCAGGCGGATGGCGTTTTTGGAATTATAACCCGGCGGGAGGGTGTGTTCCGGTCTGGAGAAGGCACTCGCTCCGCCGCCCCACACAAACCCTTTGCCCAACTCCTGCGCCTTTTCGTCCGTGTCCGCACAGAACACCCCAATCAAATAGGCAAAATTTTCCGTGCCGGCCTGATAGCCGTTTTCCGCCGCAGTATCGGCGTAATAGTCCAGCAGGTCGCAGGTGGGACTCAGGGCGGTCACCAGGGCCAGATAGGGATAGTTATGCTGGGCCGCCCAGTGCACCGTCTCCGGGCTCAATACGCCAGGAATCCACATTTGCGGATGCGGCTTCTGGTAGGGCAGCGCCCACGGATTCACATGCCGATAGTGAAAATGCTTGCCCTCGTAGCGCCACGGGCCGGGCTTGGTCCAGG
>WTHD01000381.1 GCA_011523265.1 Candidatus Binatota bacterium | reverse complement strand
CTACGGACTGACTGCTCAAGGCGAACGGCGCATGGCTGAGGCGGCAAGTCGGATCTATAAACTCGATAATCTGGCCTGGAATGGTGAATGGCTGATTGTGACCTACACCATTCCAGAGAAACGCAAAGTCGTTCGGGATAAAATTCGGCGTGAATTAAGTTGGACTGGCTTTGGCCAACTTGCCAGCAGCGTGTGGATCAGTCCGCGCGACCTGCGACCGCAGCTCATCGAGATTGCCGAGCGCTATGACATTGCGCCCCATCTCGACTTCTTCACCGCTCGCTACCGTGGTCCGGCGGAGAATCAGCGCCTCATTGACAAGTGCTGGAATCTTGCTGCGATCCAGCAGGGCTATGCAGCCTTCATCGAGGTGTACCGCAGCAAACTCGACCAGCAGCGGCCCCTCTCTGATGAGCGCTGTTTTTGTGAAGAGATTCAACTCATTCATGGGTACCGCAAGTTTTTATTCAGCGACCCTGGTCTGCCGGACGATCTCTTACCCGGCACGTGGCTCGGGCACGAGGCCGCCCACATCATGCGCGCATACTATCAATACGTTGCCCCAGGGGCCCATCGTTTTTTTGAGAGCGTTTTTGTTGGGCACCCGGATAATGCCGCCTTCATCAAAAAGCTCGGGCAGCATCCCCGTCTTGATCCGTTTGCGGAAGAACTCCGTCGTCAACAGCAGCAGTCCTCCGCTGTCGATCTCTAGCCCGCTCAGCAGTTTGCCATCCAGCGGAAACCCGCGATAAGGTCGGTTAGAATTCCGTACAAGAACGATACACCATGACTCAACCGATAGGCCCAAGCCCGCAAGAGCTCCAACGTGCGCTCTCTGAGGCGGCGGCGTGGGTCGCGTCCTATTTGCAGCAGGTCGGCGACCGGCCGGTCCTGGCGCGTGTCTCACCGGGCGATATTGCGGCAACCCTGCCCGAGAGCCCACCCGAACACGGTGAGTCGCTGGAGGTTATTCTCAAAGATGTAGACCGTCTCATCCTGCCGGGTATTACACACTGGAATCATCCGGCCTTCTTTGCCTATTTTGGGATTAGCGGATCGGGTCCCGGTATCGTGGGTGAACTGCTGTCCGCGGCGCTCAACGTCAATGCCATGTTGTGGCGTACCTCACCCGCGGCAACCGAACTGGAGCAGCGCACCCTGCAATGGGTCGCCGAGATGCTCGGCCTGCCGACCGACTGGTTCGGCGAAATCACAGACACGGCCTCAGCCTCCTCCTTATACGCGCTGGCCGCAGCACGTGAGGCGGCGGGCCTGGACATTCGCGAGCACGGCATGGCCGGTCGGAACGACCTGACGCCACTGGCGATGTACACTTCAACCCAGGCGCATAGTTCGATTGATAAAGCGGCGATTGCGCTGGGTGTCGGACGGCGTTGGACCAGGCATATTGAGACGGACGACGCGTTTCGGATGCGACCGGATCGCTTGGAGCAAGCCATTACGAATGATCTGGCGGCCGGAGTCAAACCCGTCGCCGTTGTGGCAACGGTCGGCACGACTTCGTCAACCAGTATTGACCCGATTCCGGCTATTGCCGATATTTGCGAACGGTATCAGGTGTGGCTGCACGTTGACGCCGCCTATGGTGGAGCCGCAGCCCTTGTCTCCTCGCATCGAGAGGTACTGGCCGGCTGTGAACGCGCCGATTCGTTTGTCACCAACCCGCACAAGTGGCTGCTGACCCCAATCGATTGCAGCCTGCTGTATACGCGCCGGCCCGACGACCTGAAACGCGCCTTTTCGCTGGTGGCCGAGTATCTCAAAACCGATGAGCAGGATGTCGTCAACTTTATGGACTACGGCCTGTCTCTGGGCCGGCGCTTTCGGGCGCTCAAGCTGTGGATGGTCATCCGCGCCTATGGCCGGGCCGGGCTGGCCTCAATCATCGGCGGCCATATGCGAGAAGCACACTGGCTGGCCGAGCAAATCGATGCGGCCCCAAACTGGGAGCGGCTGGCGCCAGTCCCGTTCTCCACCGTCTGTTTCCGCCACCTGCCGGCCGGTGGCCAAGACCCGGAGGAGCATAACGCGGCCCTCATCGACGCGGTGAACGCCAGCGGGCAGGCATTCTTGTCGCACACCAAGCTGGACGACCGCTATGCCATCCGCGTTGCCATCGGCAACCAAGCCACCACGCATGCACACCTGGCGCGGGTGTGGGAGTTATTGCAGGCCGCGGCAGCGCAGTCGGAATAAGAGACGGCCTTACGACGTCTGGCGTGTATTGCCGTTTTGCTCCGTTTGTTCTGATGGAGACGGACGTTCCTTGAGACGCACACTCACGCTCGACGGGTCCATACCCGCGACTTGAAGGCCAAGCGGGATATTGACATCGTGCTCGGTCAGGGGAAAGCGGCTCCGCCCCGCCTGAGCGCTTGAGAGATCAACCTGCGCCCGCAGGCCACGCGGGTCAAGCAAGGCCAACAGTTCACGCGATCCTCGCACCCGCAGGTAGACTTCCTGGGTATTTCTGCCGGTCATGTCCAAATGCCCTGGGATATTGTAGTAGACCACAGGAACCGCAAATCCGACCTCAGTGTTTTGCGGGCCAACCAGGATCAGCCAGAGGATACAGACCGCCGCCAGGGCGCCCAATTTGGGGCGAATATTGGCCTCCAGCATATCCCGCCACCGCCATTGGGCACGCCTTTTCTTGGCCCCGGAGAGACGCAAATTCAGCCAGGTCAACAGCTCGGACGATCCCGGCAGCGTCACCATGCCACCCCGGTCGACAACGGAGACCGCGCCCCGCTCTTCCGAAACAACGACAGCCAGCGCGTCAGAACGCTCCGTAATCCCTAACGCGGCCCGATGACGAGTCCCATAGGTATAGGGTAGCGAGCGGGATTCTGAAAGCGGCAAGATGCAGCCGGCGCGACAGACCCGCCCGGCCCGAATATAAACGGCGCCATCGTGCAGCGGGCTGGAGGGCGTAAACAAATTATCAAGGAGTAAATCGCTGACTTCGGCATCAATCAGGACACCCTGGCTCCGCAGTAGGGGGTCCACCGGATCGTTCCGCTCAAAAACGAGGATTGCGCCGTGGCGCTTTTTCGCCAGGCTAAAACACGTGTCCGCTATGGTGACCAGAAAATCGGCAATCCGGGTCTCAGCAGGGGTCCGACGAAAAATCCTTGGGGTAGAGAGGACAGGATTGACCTGCTCAAGAATCTGACGAATTTCAGCCTGGAACACGACGACGACCAGAATAAAGGCCGCGGCCCAAATACCGCCCAGCACCCAGGTGGTTAAAAAGAGCCCGGCCTGGCTGGCGAGGAAATAGAACAGACCGAGCACGGCCAGTCCAACCCCTATCCGTGCGGCCTGCGTTCCACGAAAGCGGATATAGGCTTGGTATACGACAAACGCCATACAGGCGATATCTATCCCGTCTCGCCAGCGAAATTCCCAACCGAGCGGGATGAAATTGGAAAATTCCGTCACGTTTTGTTACTCGGTGTAGTTCTCGTAAAAAACATAGCTGGTTGAGTAATCGCTAAATTCAAAATAGACCTTCTTCTCGCCTTCATCGACCCGGAAATTCAAGTTCTTGTCAGCATAGCCATAGCCGAAGCGGTAGGGTCTCGCCGTGCTGCCATCACCGGTTGATGCCGCGGTGCTGAGTTTATCGATCTCGATAAAGCGCAGCACTAATTTTTCTCCGGCATAGATATCCAAGACGCCGTTGGTTCCCGTCCAGTTTTGAATGGAACGGCTCAGCCGGTTCTGCGATTCCTGCGTGCAACCGGCGAGTCCTCCTCCCAGCCCGCACAGGAGAAGTCCGGTGACAATAATGATTCGAGAGCGCTGCCATAAACACTGCATGGGAAATTCCTTACACTCGAACGTCTCTTTTAATTCAGATTACCATTCCTCCTCGTTGCACGCAAAATAATACGTCAAAACCGCGCGCTCTTGACCCTGCCCCAGGGAACCCATACTGAGCGGAGAGTAGGGCTATTGTATGGCTGTTCCCCTGCTCGACCTCAAAGCTCAATACGTCACAATCCGGGAGGAAATCCGGGCTGCGGTTGAGCGCGTGCTGGAGTCTCAGCAATTCATTTTGGGGTCAGAGGTTGAAGCCTTGGAGCACGAGATCGCGTCCTACTCTGAGTGCCGGTACGGGATCGGGGTCTCGTCCGGCACCGATGCCCTGCTGGTCGCCCTGATGGCGATAGACATTCATCCGGGCGATGAGGTCATCACCTCGCCGTATACCTTTTTCGCCTCAGTCGGGAGTATTGCCCGTCTCGGAGCCCGACCGGTCTTCGTTGATATTGACCCCCTGACGTATAATCTGGACCCTACCCGAATCGAAGCCGTCATCACCCCACGGACCCGGGCCATTATCCCGATCCATCTGTTTGGCCAGATGGCGAACATGGACCCGATTCTTGAGATTGCCACTCGTCGGAATCTTTTTCTGATCGAAGATACCGCGCAGGCAATCGGCGCGGAATACAAGGGCAAACGAGCTGGCTCGCTTGGGTACTGTGGCTGTTTCAGTTTTTTCCCATCTAAAAATCTCGGCGGGTACGGTGATGGCGGGATGGTGACGACCAATGACGCACAGCTTGCACAGCGGGTCAGACAGTTGCGAAGTCATGGGGAGCAGTCCAGGTATGAACATACTCGGGTGGGAGGGAACTTCCGCTTGGACGCTCTCCAAGCTGCGGTGCTGCGCGTCAAACTGCGGCATGTCGATGCCTGGACGGCGGCCCGGCAGCGCAATGCCGACATGTATCGTCGGCTGTTTGCCTCCCAAAAACTCGGAGGGATAAGCCTGCCGGTCGAGGCTCCGCAACGGCGACACGTCTACCATCAGTTTGTTGTCCAGAGCACCCATCGGGACGCGCTGTTGGCAACGCTCCAGCGTCAGGGTATTGGCACGGCCATCTACTATCCAACGCCGCTGCATCTCCAGCCCTGTTTTGCCTCTTTGCACTATCAGCGTGGCGCGTTCCCTCACAGCGAATACGCCGCAAGGCACAGCCTGGCCCTGCCTATCTATCCGGAGCTCACCCCGGCCATGCAAGAAGAGGTGGTGCAGGCTATCGCAGCCTTTCATCGCAACTAGGAAAGCGCGCAGTCCCGTTTGCTTTCAGAAGTAAGGAAGGCGCTCAACCGGGAGTCTCCTCAGAACATTGACAGCTCATCTGTGGAGAGCGATAATTCTTCACGTTTTAAGCTCGTGCAGGAGGGTACACCATGCGCAGAAATTGGATCGATCTCAATAGCGATATGGGTGAGTCGTTTGGCAACTTCGTGCTTGGTCGACCGGAAGAGGTCATGAAGCGCATCTCTCACGCTAATATTGCCTGCGGCTTTCATGCCGGCGACCCGAGCTGGATGAGTCGTACGGTGGAATGGGCCAAGCAGTACGGGGTCACCGTAGGTGCCCACCCCGGCTTTCCTGATTTGCTGGGCTTTGGCCGGCGGCTGATGAACATCACCCATCAGGAGGCGACCGACTATGTCGTCTATCAGGCCGGCGCCCTTAAGGCATTTTGCGAAATGCACGGCCTCACGCTACAGGCCGCCAAGCCACACGGCGCGTTCTATTCGTGGGGGATACAGTCCGAAGACAACGCCCGTGCCATTCTGGAAGGCTTTCAGGCGGTTAATCCACACCTCACCGTCTATCTGCCCGCCCTGCCCTCTTTCCCGCTGGTCTCTACCGCAGAGAAGATGGGGTTTCGGGTGGTCAAGGAATTCTATCCGGGTCTCAACTACGATGAGACCGGTGCGATTACCGTCAAGCGCTCGTATGGCACCGAAGATGTGGAAGAGATCGTCGAGCTGGTGCTGCGCTTTGCCGTTGACGGACAGACAACCGCAGATAGCGGAGACGTGATCGACGTTGAAGGCGAAAGCGTGTGTGTCCATGGAGATGTGGTCAATGCCCCGGAAGTCCTTGACGGGTTGCATGCCGCCCTCCAACGAGAAGGCATAGCCATTCGGAGTGCGATTCATACCGAGGATGCGGACATTCTGCCTTTGCAGGAACGAGCGAGCGCTTAACTTCTGGCCGGGGGAACTTCTCAGCGATTCTACTCGGTAGGTGTGGAACAGGGTGGAGCCATGTCAGAGACGCGCTATGACTACGGTGGCGATGAATATCTGCTGGTGGTCTTCAGCGAGGCAATGGACCTCGCCATTAATTTCAAATTGCTGTCAATCTGCCGCGAGATTGAGCGCCGGCACATCCCTGGGGTCATTGAGGTCTGTCCGGCCAACGCTTCCTATCTGGTCCATTTCCGTCCCGAAGAGACCCATCCCGACACCTTGATCCAAACGCTCAAGGAGCTCGAACGCGAGATTCAGTCCGCGGAGACGCTGACCTCTCGGCTGGTCGATATCCCGGTGCTGTTCGATGACCCCTGGACCCAGGAGTGCGCCAAACGTTTTGCCGACCGGCATCAGGACCCGTCGGTGTCCAACCTCGAATACCTGATGCGGGTAAACGGCTATTCCTCGAAAGAGGAGTTCATTACGGCCTACTGCGACCGGCCATACTGGATCTCCATGGTCGGTTTTGTACCCGGCACGGCCTGGTGCTATCGCATGTGCCCGCCCGAGCAGGCCATTCAGGCGCCCAAATACATTCGCCCGCGGACGGATACTCCCGAGCGTGCCGTGGCCCATGCCGGGGTGTTTCTGTGCATTTACCCCGTGCAGGGGCCGGGCGGAT
>WTHD01000443.1 GCA_011523265.1 Candidatus Binatota bacterium | reverse complement strand
CGTATGTACTCGTCTGGAACGGCTGGACGCACGGAGCGATCGTTTTATTCGGTATCGTCGGAGTGCTCTTCGTGGGGAGAAGATTACGCTTCTTTGCCTAAGAGTCCGGGGCGTATGCAGTGTTCTCTTTCTTGACCTCTGGTATAAAAATCAGTAGGGTTCGACCACATTTTTCGATTGGCAATCACTCTGAGGAGGCATTACTCATGCGAGGTTCCTGGTCGTGGAAATTTTTAGCAATAGCAGTCACTCTCCTGCTTCTCTCTCCCGGCGCGCTTTACGCCGACGCGCTTCAGCCGGTGACGCAGGAGCGCTTACTCCAGGAGCCGGCCAATGACTGGTTGATGTACGGCGGGAATTATGCCGGCTGGCGATTCAGCCCACTGACGGACATTGACCGTGGGAACGTCAAAAAACTCCAGGCCACCTGGATTTTCCAAACCGGCGTGCCAGCGCAGATGCAAGCCTCACCGGTGGTTGCCGATGGCGTCATGTATCTTACTGCGGCCTACAACAAGCTGTTTGCCTTAGATGCGGTAACGGGCAAGCCGCTCTGGAAGTACGATCATGAATTGCCGGACGATATGCGGATTTGCTGCGGGCCGGGTAATCGGGGTGCAGCACTGGCTGGGGATAAGGTCATTATGGCTACCCTGGATGCGCGTATTGTCGCGCTCGACAGAAAAACCGGTACTGTCGTGTGGAACACCCTAGCTGACGACTATGCGGGCGGCTTCAGCTTTACCCTGGCGCCGCTAATCGTTCGAGACAACGTCATTGTTGGTATTGCGGGCGGCGAGTACGGCATTCGTGGCTATATCGATGCCTATGATCTTGAGACGGGGGAGCGGAAGTGGCGCCGTTACACTGTGCCTGACGAAGACGAGCCCGGTGTCGAGACCTGGGCTGGCGATTCGTATAAACAGGGCGGCGGTCCGGCCTGGGTGACGGGCTCGTATGATGCGGACCTTGACTTGGTGTACTGGGCAACGGGCAACCCGGCCCCTGACTGGAACGGTGACGGGCGTGAGGGCGATAATCTCTACACGAACTCGGCGTTAGCCCTTGACCCAGACAGTGGCGAGATCAAGTGGTACTTCCAATTCACCCCACACGACGTCTGGGACTATGATGGCAACACGGGCATGTTTCTGCTCGACGTCACGCGTAGCGGGCAGTCTGTGAAAGCCTTAGCCCAGCCCAATCGGAATGGGTATATGTATGTCCTGAATCGCGGGGATGGGAAGTTTCTGCATGGCTCTCAGTATGTTGAGCAACTCAATTGGGCGAAAGGGCTGGACGAAAATGGTCGTCCGATCGTTGACCCTCAGTATGTGCCCATGGAGGGAGGCAATCCAGAACTCATCTGTCCCGGGAACGTGGGGGGACAAAACGGCTCGTATGCCGCAGCTTACAGTCCCCTGGCCAACCTGATCTTTGTCCCGACGATCGAGAGTTGCGGCAAAATGGAAAAGGCTAGGTCTATTTTTATCAAGGGCATCCCATTCTGGGGCGGAGGGCCTGGACAGACGCAGGGCGACCTCGGCACGGCCTACGGCCACGTCACGGCCATAGACCCGACCAGCGGCGAGGTGAAGTGGCGCTATAAGGACGAGTGGCCGATGGTGGGGGGTGCGCTCGCCACAGCCGGTGGACTCGTCTTTACGGGCAACCAAAAGGGATTTGCGCTGGCATTGGATGACGCAACGGGCGAAGTCTTGTGGAAATTTCAGACCGGGTCAGCGGTTCGAGGACAACCGATCTCCTACAAGGTTGGGGACAAACAATACGTTGCCGTTCCCAGTGGCGCCGGGGGCTTGGTCGTGGACATCGTAGGGAAATATCCCCACACAACACCGGGGAGTGCCGTTGCCGTCTTTGCTCTGCCGTAAAAGCGCAGTGCCAATATCAGCCCGAGATGGAGGGGCACTGCATGAAGTGCCCCTTCGTAGCATGCGTTAAGCCCCTAACCCAACACTTGCTCAATACGCCGGCTGACCTCGTCCGGTGCGGCGTTACCATCCACCCGTTTCAGCGTTCCTTGGGCCTCATAAAAAGGGATAATCGGTGCCGTTTCCGAGTGGTATTTTTCGAGCCTGGCTCGGCAGGCCTCTTCAGTGTCATCCTTGCGCTGAATCACCCGACCGGCAATATTTGCCGGTGGCGGTTTGAATTTCACATGGTAGATATCTCCCGTACCAGGGTCCAGGCGTCGGCCGGTAATGCGTTCGACAATCAAATCGTCCGGGACTTCAATTTGCAGCACAACATCTAGGGCAACCCCGGCCTTCTGCAGTTCAACATCCAGGGCCTCAGCCTGGGGTCGGGTGCGTGGAAAGCCATCTAACATAAATCCCTTTGTGCAGTCCGGTTTTCCAATCCGCTCTATCACCATCGCGATGACGAGGTCATCCGGCACCAATCCTCCGGCCTTCATATAGCCGTCCGCCTGTTTGCCTAACTCGGTCCCTTCACTTACCGCCGCGCGTAGCATATCACCGGTTGAGATATGAGAAATCTTGAACCGTTCGACGAGATGAACGGCCTGCGTCCCTTTGCCCGCCCCCGGTGGCCCGACTAAAATCATCCGCATAGATATCAATCCTCCCTCTCGTACGACAACTCGCTGTCGCCTGAAATCATGAAGATGCCGGGCATACTATCGAAGAATTCCGCGCAAGGACACTATCTCTGCTAGGCGTACCAAGAGGCCCGTGATAGAGTCAGCAGCGCAATATTAAGACAGAAGACAAGGAGGGATATATGAAAATCGGAGTTTTTGAGTTCTGTATCGATCGTTCGGTTGATCCGGCCATCATTGCAAAACGCGCAGAGGAATTGGGCTTTGGGTCCTATTGGGTGCCTGAACACGCGATTATTCCGGTCAAAACCAGTTCACCCTATCCAGCCTCGGAAGACGGCATCATTCCAGACGAATATGGTCGTATCACTGACCCGTTTGTATCATTGGCGCGAGCCTCGGCCGTGACCAAGACGATTGAACTCGGCACGGGGATTTGTCTGATCCCGGAGCGCAATCCGCTTGAATTAGCCAAAGAAGTCGCGACCTTAGATCATTTCTCAGGAGGCCGTTTCATCTTTGGTATTGGGGCAGGCTGGCTGAGAGAAGAGACGGAGATTATGGGGGGTGATTTTGATCACCGCTGGGGACAAACCAAAGACGCCGTCCTGGCCATGAAGGAACTCTGGACGCAGGACGAGGCTGAGTATCACGGCAAGTACTACGATTTCCCTGCTGTCCGTTCCTTCCCGAAACCTGCCCGAAAACCTCATCCACCGGTATATATGGGCGGCTCGTCAAAATATGTCTTTAAGCGGGTGGTCGAATGGGGAGACGGCTGGATGCCTGTTCTTTCCCCTGTGGAAGATATTCAAGCCGGGCGCCAGCGCCTCAACGAGATGGCCGAACAGGCGGGCCGCGACCCCAAAGAAATCTCGGTCCTGGCCTTTGGCTGGCCCGGCAAATTCCGTACCAAAGAGGAAATCAGTGAGCTGAAATCCGCTGGTGTGGATCATGTCACCATATGGCTGACGCAGAGTGAGGAAGGCGAGGATGCCGTCCTCGCAGAATTGGAATCTCTGGCCAAAGAAGTGCTCTAGGCAGAACGAATTGTCAACGGGATAGGGAAGGGGCGGTCCACTTGTGGCCGCCCTTTTTCTCCAGGAGAAGCCGCATGATAAAATTTGGCATCATGGCCATGCCCCAGCATCCCCGAACGGATTCGCCCGTTAAACGCTTCAGAGAAACCGTTGAACTGACTCGACTCGCGCGGGATGCTGGCCTCGACTCGATTGCCTGCGGTCAGCATTTCCTTGCCCCTCCGTATCAGAATATCCAGAGCCTGCCGCTGCTGTCACGGCTGGCGGCCGAGAGTGGTTCGATGTCACTCGTGCTGTCGGTAATTCTGCTCCCATTGTATGGCCCGGTGGGTCTGGCTGAAGATGTGGCTTCGCTTGATGTCATCAGCGAAGGACGTGCCGTATTTGGCGTTGGGCTCGGCTATCGAGATATTGAGTATCAGGGGTTTAATACGCGCCGCCGTGACCGTATTCCTCGTTTTGAGGAATCCCTGGAACTTATTCGTCGCCTGTGGACAGAAGAGCAGGTGTCCTTCCGGGGCAGCCATTTCAGTATTGAAAATGCGACGAGTACGATTCGGCCCGTCCAACAACCACATCCGCCTATCTGGATTGCTGCGAACAACGATAGCGCCATTGAGCGTGCCGGTCGGCTGGGGTGTTCATGGCTGGTCAATCCGCATGCCACCCTCCACACCCTGAAACGGCAGATGGGCTTGTATAAAGCCACTCTGGCTGCGGCCGGCCATACCGATACGCCGGAGACTCCCATCATCAAGGAAATGCACGTCGCCAAAACGCATGACGAATCGCTGGCCATTGCCCAGCCGTATTTGGAGAAAAAATATCAAGCCTATGCCGACTGGGGACAGGACAAGGAACTACCCGGCGGGGAATCGTTTCGCGTATCGTTTGAGGAATTGGCCAAGGACCGCTTCATTCTGGGCAGCATTGAAGAGGTCACCGAACAAATCGAAGCCCATCATCACCAGCTCGGGGTTGACCATTTTATTTTCCGGATCTGGTGGCCGGGCATGGAAGCCTCTCGTGCCTACCGTGTAGTGGAACTGCTGGGCGAACACATTATCCCGTATTTTCGATAGAGCAATAACGCCCCAGCGAGCCAGGGCTGAAATTCTTGCTCTCCAGAATTCTCGTTTAGGTTGGCGCTGAAAGGCTCTGGCATGACACACGGAGTGACGACACCAAACCAAATTATCTTAATAGGACCAATCCGCGCGGGTAAAACTACCTTGGGCAAGCTACTAGCTGCTTCCTTATCATGCTCATTTACTTCACTTGATGAATACGAGCAAATATATACACAACCTGTAGGATATGACCCGGCTATCGCTAAAGACATTCTTTCAACACAAGGGCTACTGAAGTACTATACCTATCGACGCTCTTTCTTCGATGAAGCCGTTGTGCAATTCCTTGCCAATCATCCTGAGGGCGTCCTTGAGTTGGGCGGAGGCCATCCCATCGTTCCCGATCCAGACAAACAGGCACGAATCGCTGCTGCCTTACGTCCGTATAGCCGTGTGATCTTAGTTGTCCCCACCTCGGACCTGTACGAGTCGGTTGCGCTGCTGAAACCTCGGCAAGGACTATCGATAAACGACCTGGATCTGAATGAATTGTACATTGTGGACGATACGTTCTATCGGTTGGCTAAAATAGTCGTCTACACCGAAGGTAAAGCCCCTAAGGAAACCTGTCAGGAGATTCTTGACCTTCTTAGATGGATACAGCCAGTCTTGAGGGATAAGTAGAAGCGGCATCTATGGAAACCGGAACAATTGATCCGCTGATTCACTTGAACGAGACTGAACGGGCTTGTGTCCAAAGATACCTCGAAACGCTAACACGGCGGCTCGCAGAGAATCTTATCGCGGTGTGGCTCTTCGGATCATTTGCCCGGGGTGACATGTGGGGAAAACATTGGCCTATGAACTCCGATCTTGATCTGCTGATTCTCTCCAAATACTCCATCACAGACCAAGACCGAGAGGAACTTACTAACGAAACCTATCCTTTATACCTGGAGTGTGGTCGTCAGGTCTCGCCGCAATTTCGTACGGTTGCTGAGTTCCAGAAACCCAACACAGAGAGAGGGAGGGCGTTCAAAGCTCGGCTTGCTGAGGAAGGACGCCTACTACTATCAAGTCCGGCCTACAAGCCAGAAACGGATCACTAACCAGGCAAATCCCTACAGGGCTATTCTCCCCTACGCTGCCCCCGAGGAACTCAAACGCTCAACCAGATCCTGGGTGGGCAGGACCTCGGCGAACATCGAGGCTTGGGTAATCAAGGTAGAGCGGTGTAATTCACCGTGCGCTATCTTGCCCAGCGTCGGATGCGCACCGTCGCGCGTCGCGGTTGCGTCGTTCAGAAATAAGACGCGAAAATCGCGGTGAAACCCCTCGCGCGCGGTCGTATCACAGCACATATGCGTCATATAACCTGAGATGACTAGGGTCTCGATGCCGTCTTTTCGCAGGGTCTCTTCCAGGTCGGTTTTGGAAAACGATCCGGGATAATATTTGACGATACGGTGGTCTTCGGGTCGAGGTTTGAGACGCGGATGGAGTTCAAATCCATTAGTGCCCCGAATGAAAATTCCCCGCTCGGGATTCAGGACTTCATGCTGAACATAGATGACTTTTGCGCCCGTTTGTTGGCTGGCTTCAATCGCGGCTTCGATGTTGTCTAGCGCCGCATTCCCATCAGGGATGGGCCATTTACCGTCAAAGTAGTCATTCTGAACGTCTATGACGATAAGCGCTGTTTTCTTGGGATCAAGAGCCATGGCTTCCTCCTCTTTTTCTCGTCCGATATATGTGAGCTGTAACGGAAGAGAGGAGGAAGAGTCAAGCGATATGCAAGCTTGACTTCTGACTCGGGTGGGATAGATGGAGGATTGTATCCCTTGTGGAGGAGGCCTTATGATTTATGAGCTGCGAACCTACCAACTCGCCTTTGGCGGGCTGGCCGAATATCTCGAAGTTGCAGAAACGATTATCCTGCCCGGCGTAGCGGAACACGGGATTAAGCCCGCCGGATTCTGGTATAGCGAGATTGGTCAGCTGAACGAAGTCGTCCACCTCTGGGCATATAACGACCTGAATGAGCGACAGGAAAAGTGGGCACGCTGGGCTAAGGATCCACGCCGGGCCGAGGTGGCCAAACGACTGCGCGGGGTGATCCTCAGTCAGAGTAATAAAATTCTGAGCCCAACAGAATTTTCTCCCATGCAATAAAACGCTCGCCCATTCGTCGCTGTGAAGACATTCAGCCTTGTTTTGTGTGTGCTCTTTGGGATGAGTGCGGGCTGCGGTTCTGTACCTGCTCCCGAAATTCTCACGGGCGAAGGGATTGTCGAAAAGATCGTGATCCCAGACCGGCGCGTTGTCGTCGCGCACGAAGACATTCCAGGCTTTATGGATGCCATGACTATGAGCTTTGAAGTCAATAAGCCTAGTCTGCTCCACAAACTCAAGCCAGGCGACCACATCCGCTTTACCCTGGAGCGGACAAAGCTGACCTTATACCTGGTTGCGGCTGAGAAAATTGCAGTACAAACCGCGGAGGGGAAGGGGCGTAGCGACTAGGGTCCAGCGGTGTTTTGCATACTACTCGAGCGTGTCTTTATCTTTTTGGGGCCAAAAGAAACGCCATATCTTGACAGGGGCGCTTAACAGCGAAAAGGAAGCAGGCTCGTCCTCCTTTTCAAGTTCCTGCTCGTACAGACGGTCCTCATACATCTGCTCCCAGGTTGTCCCGTAGTAGTCATCCTCTTCTTCAAAATCATCAACTTGATTCGGGGATGTTGACCCCCACTTCCACGTCCCGAGGTTGTCCCCCGTATCGCCGTAGTGTGAGGGCTGCGCCAGGATGGGCACGTTGAGCGCTAGACTAAAACAGACAAAGCTCAGGAGAACAATCCGCATCATCTCTATTTTTTTACCACAGTCTTCCACCCAGGCCAACGCGAGCACTTGCAGCTCGGCTGAGACGCAAGAGGCAGAGACAGAGCGGTCTTCCCTATGCTACGAAGGGAATCCTGGAAGGGGGAAGTGAGCGGTGAGTTTCGCATCAGTTCTTGTCTTTGGTTTTTTGCTCGGACTCAGGCATGCCTTTGAGGCAGACCACCTCGTTGCTGTCTCAACGCTCGTTACGCCTCAGTGCTCTCTATGGAAAAGTGTCCGTTTTGGCGTTATCTGGGGGCTTGGCCACTCGGCCACGCTCTTGGCCGTTGGCGGGGTTGTTATCATCCTCCAGGTGAGCATTCCCCCTTTACTAGAGCTCTCTCTGGAAGGCTTGGTTGGGGGCATGCTCGTCGGTTTAGGACTCATAACCCTACTCGACTGTTGGCGCCGGCGGATTCACCTCCACCAACATACTCACGGAGGAAGCACGCACCTTCATTTTCATACACATGCGGCGGGGCCAGAACACTTCCATCAACATGGAGGGGAAACAGGATGGAAGCCTCTCCTCGTCGGTATGGTCCATGGATTAGCCGGCAGCGCCGCCGTGCTCCTGCTGACAGTGGCAACGGCTCCGTCTCCCGTGGACAGCCTGCTCTATATCGTGTCTTTTGGCTGTGGCTCCATACTGGGCATGGGGACCGCAAGTCTGCTCTTTGGTGTCCTCTTTTCGTTCACGCAAAGACACCTCCAGGGGGCAAACTTGTCTCTCCGTATTGCGGCCGGTGCTACAAGCGTGGCATTGGGAATCTGGATTATTTACGAGCTGAGTTTCACCCATGCGTATGCTCTGGTTTGATATTTCCCTCCTGTGCCCACGCAATCTAGACGGTCTGACTATGAAAAATTGAGGCGATACCTCAATGAAGTTCGGGCCTGATACGCCCCGAGTGAGATTATGAAAATTGCCTACTTTGATGCGTTCTCCGGTATCAGCGGTGACATGGTCATCGGTGCGCTCCTTGACCTGGGTCTATCGCTTGACCTGCTGAAAGCCGAATGCTCCAAGCTCCCGCTCACTGGTTACACGCTGCATCAATCGGAGCGGGTTCACAGTGGTATTCACGCGATCAAGTTCGATGTAAGCATCAATACGCAACAGCACGAACGCAGCTTTCGTTCCATTGCCGACATGCTAGAGGCAAGCCCGCTGAGTAGAGCAGTAAAAACAACCGCGCTCAGGATTTTCACCCGACTCGCTGAAGCCGAGGCTCGCGTTCATAATACCTCAGTTGCGGATGTCCACTTTCATGAGGTTGGTGCGGTTGATTCGATTCTTGACATTGTTGGTGCGGCCATCGGCTTTGAAGCTTTGGAGATACAGGCCATGTATGCCAGCCCGCTTCCCATGGGAAGCGGATTCGTATCCTCCCGCCACGGCACGTTGCCCGTGCCCGGCCCTGCCACCACGGAGCTCGTGAAAGGAATGCCCGTTCGATTCGAAGACGGCCAGTCTGAACTGGTCACGCCTACCGGGGCGGCTATTCTCGCCGCCTTGGCCCAACCCGGGCCACCCTTGTTTTCCATTACACAGGTCGGCTATGGCGCAGGAGCACGTACTCTGGCTGATCGGCCCAATGTCCTCCGGGTCTGTCTCGGACACCCAGTCTCTGGGGTGCAACACGAACAATTGCTCGTACTGGAGACGAATATCGATGACCTCAATCCAGAGTGGTACGAATATGTCATGGAGCAGCTCTTTGCTGCAGGTGCCCGGGATGTCTTTCTCTCGCCGGTTCAAATGAAGAAGAATCGACCGGGGATTTTCCTCTGGGTTTTATGTGCCCCTCAGGATCAGGGCCAGCTTTCTGATATAATTTTTAACGAGACTTCGACGCTAGGCATCCGCTCCTATCCGGTGGATCGTCTGGCACTCCGGCGGGAGCAGAAAGCGGTCCAAACCAAGTACGGTCTGGTCAGAGTCAAAGTCGCCTATCAGCCCAATGGGCAGGTCAACTGTGCTCCAGAATATGACGACTGTAAACGCCTCGCCCAAGAAAAAAATATTGCGCTCAAGCTGGTGTATGAGGCGGCTCTACAAGGGGCGAAGAGCGAGCCCGGGCAGGACGAATCTCTCTAGTGGTATCTACGAAACAAGATCGGCCAGCACCTCAGCGGGGTGAACGCGGGGATTGACGGAGGCGTATACGCGCTGCACCTTGCCCTCCTCATCGATCAAGTAACTGATCCGATTGGCAAAGCCCGCGCGGGCATCCTGACACGCTCCATACGCCAGACCTATACTCCGAGTCGTGTCACACAGGAGCGCGTACGGAAAACTGAATTTTTTCGCAAAAGCGGCGTTTTCTTCAACCGTATCAAAGCTGATTCCCAAAACCTCAACATTTTGCGATTTGAAGTCTTCAATCTGGTCGCAGAACCCACGACCCTCAATCGTTCAGCCAGGAGTATCGGCTTTTGGATAAAACCATAAAAGGATCTTTTTGCCACGTAAGGCCGATAAAGACAGATCGTTGCCTTCGTGTGTCTTGACCGTAAAGTCTGGTGCAGGGTCTCCTACTTTCAACATGATACTTGTTCTCCCTATGGTCAGGCGGTGCCATTCCCAGCTATAGTGCGCTTGACAGATTCCGCTGATTATATTCAATCTTTGCCCGTTCTTTTAAATATTTCGTGAGCTCCTGATGGGCTGCCGTCTTTTTCCTTTGGAGGAGCGACTGACGAAGGTCATCACGCTGCTCTTCGAGTTGCTCCGAATCGGCCGGAATATATTCTTTAAGAACCGCAACAAAAGTATTCCCCCCCCATGTATAGCTCTTGGAGGCGACAGGGGCTGCTGGTGTTAATCGAAATGCCTCGGTTTTCAGATCCGGCACAACACCGATCTTTGGAATATAGCCGCCCCGACGAGCAAACGCCCCAGTCTCTTCCACTGTGAGGGCTTCTGCTTTTGCCAAACTGGCCAAATCCTTTGTCTCCTTGAGTTTCGTGAGGAGTTTGTCCGCTTTCTCCTGGGCCAGGCGTTCGGCTTGTTCACTCCGGTAGCGTTCTTCAACCTCTTCTTGCACTGTCGTAAATGCTGGAATCCGAGAGGGTACCCGTTCTGTGAGCGATACCAGGAACCAGGTGTTATCAACTTGAACGGGATCGCTGATTTGTCCTGGTGACTGTCCAAAGGCTGTTTCAACAAGTTTTGGACGACGACCGAGGCCTGGAATCGTCTCGTTCTGATTGACAAGTGGGGTTTCCTTTGCCTCTAGTCCAACGGATTCGGCAAACTGTAGGAGCGTCGTGCCAGCGGCAATGTTCTTCCGATCCTCGCGTGCCCGTTTCTCTGCAAGGGCTCGACTCTTCCGTTCCAGCAATTCTTCGGTGACCGTATCGGCGACTTCTTCAAGCGGTTTGATACGCTCGGGCTGGATGGCCTCAACCTTGATGATATGAAAGCCGAAGGTTGTTTCGACAAGGTCGCTCACTTGTCCAACCTCCATGTCGAAGGCAGCCTCTTCAAACGGCTTGACCATACGGCCCCGCCCAAAAAGGCCGAGGTCTCCGCCGTTGCTTGCCGTTCCCGTATCCTGTGAGTATTCCTCGGCGAGGGCAGCAAAATCTTCTCCCTTACGCGCTCGTTCGAGAATCCCGTGCGCCGCACTCCGCGTGTCCGCTTTCCTTTCATCTGAGACGCCGTCAGCCAGAGAGAAGAGAATATGACGGGCTTGGACCTGCTTCTCTTCCGTAAAGCGATCACCTTTATGAGTGTTGTAAAAATCGAGCACCTCATCTTCAGAGACCGAGGCATCTGATTCAAAGTCTTCCGGTGCATACGAGACATAATGCAGTCGGACACGCTCCGGTACCCGGAAAGATTCCGTGTTGTTGGTGTAGAATTCGCGCACCTGCTGTTCAGTGATTGTGACCAGATCAACCAGATCTGCCGAGGCGATTTTGAGGAAAGCGAGATTCACTTCTTCTTGTTCAAAACGAAATAATTCCTCTACCTCATAGTCTGTAGCGCGGATTGATCCGTCAATGAATTTTTGGAATCTCTCGATAACGAGCCGGTTCCGTTGCTGCTCCTCGAACTCCTGAGGGGTCATCCGTAAATACCGTAAGAGCCGACGGTAGCGGTCTGGGCTGAAAGAGCCGTAGCTGTGAAAGGTGGGGGAGGTGGCGATCTCTTGTCGCACGTCTTCATCTGATGCTCTGAAACCAATCCGGCGCGCTTCTTTGGCCAACAACTTTGTATCAACGAGTTGATCAAGCGTCTGTTGTCGCAGATTCATCTGCTGGGCGAGCTCTGGAGTAAAACGCTCTTTATAGATTTCCCGGTAATTGGCCTCGACGTTCCGATAGGCGCGCTGGAATTCTTGAAGGGTGATGGGCTCATCATCAACCGTTACGATGATTTGCACCTGTGCGTCGTCTCCAAAGCTCCCAACGCCAAAGAACACGAAGACAAGCGCAATAACCAAAAAGAGTGCTTTGGTCCAAACTGACCGAGCCCGTTGACGCATAAAGTCAAGCATATGGGTTGACCTCCTATTTCATCATGCCATAGTGGATAGTTGAAGAAAAAGCAACTGTATTACAAGGACTTGCCCTAATATCAAAATTCTGCTAGAAACCTTGTTCTATTAGGCCCCGCTTGGAGAACGAAGGAAATAAAACATGGTTCTTAACGCGCTGTGGGGAGCGCTGTCGGTTGACATGGCAGTTGACCTGGGCACAGCGAATACCCTGATCTATGTAAAGGGTCATGGGATAATGTGCAATGAGTCTTCCGTTGTGGCAGTACAACAGGAGGCGACTCGAGGGGCTCGCCGCGTTCTTGCGGTCGGCATCGAAGCAAAGCGGATGCTCGGCAGAACGCCTGGAAATATTGTCGCTATCCGACCACTCAGGGACGGAGTGATTGCGGATTTCGAGACAACCGAGGCGATGCTGCGCTATTTCATTCGTAAGGTCCACAGCCGTCGCGCCCTGATGCGGCCACGTATTGTCATTTGTATACCCAATGGCAGTACAGCGGTAGAAAAGCGCGCTGTCAAGGAGTCTGCTGAGTCCGCAGGGGCGCGTGAGGTCTACCTGATGGAGGAACCCATGGCGGCTGCTATCGGGGCTGGACTCCCGGTCACCGAGCCCATCGGCAATATGATTGTTGACATCGGTGGTGGGACGACGGAAGTCGCTGTGATCTCGCTTGCGGGTATTGTGTTCTCGTGTTCGGTGCGGTCTGGCGGCGATAAAATGGATGAGGCGATTATTCAGTATGTCAAACGAAAATATAATCTCTTAATAGGTGAACGAACGGCCGAATTGATAAAAATTACCATAGGCTCAGCCCATCCCATAGAAGAAGAGCTCACTATGGAAATTAAAGGCCGCGACCTGATGACGGGGATCCCAAAGACGGTAGAACTCTCCGCTGAAGAGATGCGCGAGCCCTTGATTGAGCCTATTAATCAGATTGTCGAGGCGGTCCAAGTCGCTCTGGAACGAACGCCGCCTGAACTGGCTTCGGACATTGTTGAGAACGGGATCGTGTTGGCTGGAGGTGGTGCCCTCCTGCGCAACCTCGACGTTTTGTTGAGTGCTGAAACCGGGCTGCCGGTGGTCCAGGCTGAGGATCCTTTGACTGCGGTTGTGATGGGAGCGGGAAAAGCGCTCGAAGAACTCTCTTTTCTCAGAGAGGTTGCCGTGCCTTGAGTGTGAAGCATGCTTGAGCTCCTCTACAGATATCGTCTGCTCTTATCCTGCGGTTTCTTTCTTTTTATCGCGTTACTGTTGGCAACAGTGAACGCCCGGTCTCCGTACCGGATCGACCCTGTTGGCGTACTGTTTCTCGAAGTGATGAAACCTCTTCAAGTCGGAGCGACGGTAGTAGTCCAGGGCACGGGAAAAATCCTTGATCAATATCGCGACCTCCTCTCCGTCCATCAAAACAATGAAGCGCTCCGCGCTCGGCTTGAAGCGCTTGAGCAGACGCAGGAACGGTTATTCGAATTAGAGTTGACGAATCAGCGCTTGGAGCTCCTGCTGGGTTTACGGGCGCAAAGCTCAGATACGTCAATTGCCGCACGCGTAATTGGACGAAATCCTGGGACATGGACGCATACGGCGGTGTTAGACAAAGGGGAACGGCACGGAATCCAGAAAGAGATGGCCGTGCTCACCCCAGCGGGTGTTGTAGGAAAAATTGTGTCTGTCAGTCCACATGCCGCCCACCTTCTCCTGATCTCCTCTGCCAATAGTGGGGTCGATGCCCTCGTTCAGCGTTCACGTGTCTCTGGGATCGTGTCTGGCTCCATTGCTGGGAACTGCCAATTGAAATATGTTCAGCAGGGTAGCGATGTCGGAGTTGGGGATATAATCATTACCTCTGGGCTTGACGGGGTCTTTCCGAAGGGGCAGCAGATTGGGCGCGTGACGCGAGTTGCCACACGAGATGACGAGATATTTCAAGACATAGAGGTTACGCTGAGTGCCGAACTCGCAGAGATCGAAGAAGTCCTGGTGGTTGCTCCAGCTGTCGTCCGAGCAGGAGCCGAGCCCTTCCGAAACGAATAGGCTCCGGACATTTGGACTCCTTGGAGCCTGCGGAGTCGGAGCGGTTCTTTTACAAACAACAGCTTTCTCTCACTTCCCATTTGTTCCTGATCTATTACTCATCTTCTGTGTCTATCTTGGCATTTACCACGGTGCCATGGCGGGGGCAGCAAGCGCTTTTTTCTTGGGGTATATGCTAGATAGCTGTTCAGGAACTCCGGCGGGAATGTGGACTCTCGCCATGAGTCTTGTTTTTACCGTGACAAAACTCTTGTCCCAAAGACTGTGGATTCAGAATCCTCTCTGTGTCCTCGGACTCGTCGCCGGCGCAGTCCTCTTGAAGGCAGGCACTTTTCTCGCACTGCTCGAAGTACACTGGGCAGTCGTTCCCATTTGGTCTTTTCTCACACAATACGTGCTGTGGGATTTACTCCTGGCGCTCTCCCTGACCCCGCTCATCTTTGTCCTCCTGGCAAGGGGGGAGCGCGCTATCGCCAGAGTATAAATGGACGAGCAGTCAGAGGTCTTTTCGTCTCAGGAAACGCTTACCGCGTGCTACCACCGTATCGGTGTCGTTAGTCTCATCGTCCTGTTTGTTTTTTGTGCTCTGGGCTTTCGGTTGTGGCAGCTGCAGATCGTGGAGGGTGATCGTTTCCGAATACTGTCGGAAAAGAATCGTATCCGCCTGAATCGGCTGCCGTCTATACGGGGCCTCATGCTTGATCGAACCGGACGGGTCGTCGTAGGAAATCACCCGTCGTTTGATGTCATTCTGGTCCCAGAAGACGTGCAAGATCGTCTGACAACGCTCCATACTCTCGTATCGTATTTGCCTGAGGCCGCAGATTTTTTAGAAGGAAAGGCTCCCCGGAATCCACGTCGGCCCGCATACGAAGGCATCTCGGTAGCCCGTGATATCTCTTGGGATACGCTGGCTGCGATCGAAGCCCACCAGTTAGACTTGCCCGGTGTCACGGTTGAGGCGAGTCTCAAGCGCTTCTATCCTGCAGGGAATCTTGCCGCCCACCTCGTAGGCTATATCGGTGAAGTGAATCAGGCCGAGATCGCTGAAAATAAGAGGTACCGGCAGGGTGACCTTGTTGGCAAGGTCGGATTAGAGAAAGCCTGGGAAGAGGAACTGCGTGGATATAATGGTGGACAGCAGATTGAAGTTGATGCAACGGGAAGAAAATTACGTGTTTTAGACGAAGTGAAGACCCAGCCCGGATATAATCTACACTTAACGCTTGATCTTGAATTGCAAGAACAGGTCGAACAGGCTCTAGGAGAGGCAGAGGGGTCCGTTGTGGTCCTTGCCGTCGAGACCGGAGAGGTTCTGGCCCTGGCCAGTCGTCCTACATTTGATCCGAATCTCTTTGCGCTCAGTATCAAGCCCAACGAATGGCGGACGCTTGTAGAAGATTCCCTCCGACCGCTTACCAATCGGGCCCTGCGGGGCCAATATCCTCCAGGCTCGACCTTTAAGCCCTTTATGGCACTGGCGGCGCTGGAGGAAGGGATTATTACGCCTGAGACACGATTCAACTGTCAGGGAGGCCTGCCTTTTGGTGGACGCACCTTTCACTGTTGGAAGCGGTCTGGACATGGCTTGATAGATTTGAAACAGGCTCTCGCCCAGTCGTGTGATGTCTATTTCTACAAGGTTGGACAACGTCTCGGGATACAAAAGATTGCTCAGGCTGCTCGTCGGTTTTGGTTAGGCCAAGACCTCGGCCTTACCCTTGCTGCGTCATCAGGCGTGATTCCCGACGTCGAATGGAAACGGCGTCGTTTCGACGCCCCATGGTATGAGGGTGAGACGCTGTCTGTTGTGATCGGGCAAAGCTATGTACTCACAACACCTCTCCAGATGGCTGTTGCGACTGCGGCGCTTGCAAACGGGGGAGTCGTCTATCGCCCTTTCTTTGTCACACAAGTGAACGGCGCTGATGGAGAGCCTATTCAGACCTATTCTCCAAAGGTCATGACGCGAATTAACACCCATGAAGAGCATCTCCGCGTCGTTCGAGATGGAATGCGAGAGGTGGTGCATGGCGAGCGGGGAACGGGAAAGAAAGCCCTCCTTCCCCATATTGAAGTCGCCGGTAAGACGGGAACCTCGCAGGTGGTGAGTCGCATACATGATGAAGAAGAGGAAGTCCCCCGCCTCCACCGCGACCACGCCTGGTTTATCGCCTTTGCACCGGCCCAGAATCCTCAAATCGCGGTTGCCTGTCTGATCGAGCACGCCGGTAAGGGCGGTGGAGCCGTTGCTGCACCTGTTGTTCGTCAGGTTTTGGAAGCATATTTTCGTATCACGAAGCAACGGAATCGAGAAAATGATGGGATTCGACAGACGTCTGGTTGAGCATTTCGACTGGATATTATTTTGTCTGACGGTCGGGCTGCTGGGTCTTGGCCTGCTTGGGCTCTACAGCGCAACCTACGACGGGTCACCGCAGGCGAGTCCGCAGTTCATCCGACAGCTCATCTGGGCTGCCGTGAGCCTTTGTGGGATGGGTCTCGCCTTTGCTATTGACTATCGCCGGCTCGAACAGTGGGCCTATCTCTTATACGGAGCGGCGCTCGGTCTGCTTGTCCTCGTACCCCTTATTGGCTCCTTTGGTGGAGGCGCACGCCGCTGGATCTATGTTGGTATGTTTTCTCTCCAGCCGGCTGAATTCATGAAAATTGGCCTACTCCTCGTGCTGGCCCGATGGTATCACCGCACCGTACCTCCGGGGGGGTATGGTATCAGAGATATTCTCGCTCCAGCCGTATTTTTTGCCGCTCCAGCGGTCCTCGTCCTCTGGCAGCCAAATCTTGGGACTACTATCACGCTGGGACTGCTCTTTCTCACTTTGACTTTTACAGCGGGCCTGCGCTTACAGTCCTTATCCGTTCTGGCCCTGGCCGGTGGGAGTATTCTGCCTTTCATCTGGGCTTATCTCAAACCCTACCAGCAGCAAAGAGTCCTGTCGTTCTTATACCCGGATGTCGACCCCCTCGGCGCAGGCTACCATATGATTCAATCACAGGTGACGGTTGGGTCAGGGATGGTCTGGGGCAAAGGGTTCCTGCTGGGGACCCAGAATCGTCTCGACTTTCTGCCTGAAAAGCATACGGATTTTGTCTTTGCCGTCTTTGCTGAGGAGTGGGGGTTTGTCGGGGCCCTTGGCTTGTTAATAGTATACGGCATCCTGTTGGCACGGCTGCTCGTCATTGCGCTCCGGGCGCGCGAACGGTTCGGTCTGCTCCTCTCCGTTGGGGTCGCCGGGATCATATTCTGGCAGATCGTGATCAATGCCGGAATGAATGTCGGGGCGCTGCCTGTCGTCGGAGTGCCCTTGCCTTTCTTGAGCTACGGAGGCTCTTCCTTGCTCACGACGATGGTGGCAATCGGCCTAGCGCTCAATGTGAGCACTAGACGCCTGTTCTTTTGAATACCGGCCGACTGCCTTAGACAACGTCGTCAATGGCTTTCACGAGGTGCGCCTTCGGAACTGCCCCTACAATTTGTTGCTTGACTTCGCCGCCCTTGAACAAAATCAGATTCGGAATGCCCCGAACCCCGTACTGGGCCGGTGTCTGGGGATTGTCGTCAACGTTCATTTTGACAATCTTGAGCTTACCATCATATTCGCTGGCGAGTTCTTCAACAATCGGCGCAATAGCCCGACAGGGGCCACACCACGGCGCCCAAAAATCGATCAGAACCGGGACGTCCGCCTTCAGCACATCACCGTCAAAACTGGAATCTGAAACCTGCTGAATATCAGCCATAGCCTGCCTCCTCACAAAAAAGCTTTTCTTCTCATAACAGACACAAGCCGGTGAACCTATACCCTTGACACCTGATAGCAGGCAATTTACGGGAGGAGGCTATGCCCATATTGGTAACTGGCGCATCTGGTTTTGTTGGTGGAGCGGTTGCCCGTGCACTCGTTCAGGCCGGCGCACACGTCCGTGTCCTCATGCGTCAGACGGCAAATGCCGATTTGGTGAAAGATCTCCCGGTCGATATCGTTACTGGCGATGTGCGGGATTATCAGAGCGTCCTTCAGGCAACCCGTGGCTGTCTCCAAGTCTATCATGTTGCTGCGCTATACAAATTATGGGTCCGTCGTAAGCAAGACATGTATGACTGCAATGTTCTCGGCACGGAGAATATTTTACGCGCGGCGCGCGAGGTAGGCGTGGAAAAAGTCGTGTACACGAGTTCCGTCGCGACGCTTGGCCTTCCGGGTGATGGTCGTCAGGGAACGGAAGACACTCCGGTCAGTCTCGCTGATATGGTCGGGCATTACAAACGGAGTAAATTCCTGGCCGAACAAGTCGCACTGCACTATGCCCAAGACGGTCTGCCTCTTGTTATCGTGAATCCGAGTACCCCTGTTGGTGGAGGTGATATCAAGCCCACTCCCACCGGTAAGCTGATTGTGGATTTCCTGAACGGAAACATGCCGGGCTATGTGGACACTGGGCTAAACGTGGTCGACGTTGAGGATGTGGCTCAGGGCCATCTCTTGGCTGCGACTCATGGAAAAATAGGAGAAAAATATATTCTCGGCAATGAGAACCTGACACTCCGGCAGATCCTCCAACTCCTCGCTGAGCTCACCGGCCGTCCAGCGCCTCGCTTTAAGGTCCCGTATATGCTCGCCTTAGGAGTCGCCTATGGTGATGCGGCACTCGCTCGTCTTATTCCTGGCCGTGAACCTTTTGCTCCCCCTGTTGGAGTCCGACTGAGTAAGAAAAAAATGTTTTTCAGTCCGGCCAAGGCCATCCGTGAATTAGGCCTCCCGCAAACTCCCGTAGGTGAAGCCTTCCGTAAGGCTATTACGTGGTTTCGCGCCCACGGCTATGTGAAAGGGGAGGGGGCGACACCATCCCTCTAGGAGAAAGGTGTGGCAATTTGTCTCGTGTTCGGGACGCTTGCTCTGCTCATTTGGGTTGGCATAGCGCTGCATCCGGCACGTCCGTGGGATTTTCGTCCCGTTGGGGAGGACAATGTTTTACCTCTTGAGCCATATCAATGGCCGTCTGTTCAGGTCTTAATCCCGGCCAGAAACGAAGCGTCGATGTTACGCGAGACGCTGCCCTCTCTGTTGAATCAGGACTACCCAGGGCCATTTTCAGTGAGCGTTATTGATGATCGCTCTCAAGATCAGACCGCGACCGTTGCTGCTACAATCGCTGAGCACGCCCAGGCCATAGACCGCCTGCGGGTTGTTTCAGGGACAGCGCTTCCAGCCGGCTGGGTCGGCAAGGTGTGGGCGCTCCAGCAAGGAGCCGTGACGTGTGGCTTTGCGCCGGGCTCAAATGAGAGCCTTCCCGACTATCTTCTTCTGACCGATGCCGATATTTGGCATGCCCCCAATTCTCTCCGGCACTTAGTGATAGAAAGTGAGGCTGAACAACTCGCGCTCAATAGTCGGATGGCTCGTCTGCGTTGTGTGTCTTTTGCCGAACGCCTGCTCATCCCGCCCTTTGTCTTCTTTTTTATCCTGCTGTATCCCCCGCGTTGGGTAAATGACCCCCGGAAAACAACTGCCGCGTCGGCTGGCGGATGTGTTTTGCTCTCCTCACAAGGTCTCATCCGCATTGGTGGATTTGAGGCTTTGCGAGACCAGATCATAGACGACGTGACTCTTGGCCAACTGGTGAAGGAGGTGGGGCTCCCGATTCGGCTTTGCCTGAGTCGCACTGACGTCAAAAGTCTGCGTGTCTACGATACGGTAGACAGTATCTGGCGCATGGTCCGACGGACTGCCTTTACCGAGCTCAATTATTCCTGGCTCCGGCTCATTGGCACTGTTGTCGGTCTAGCTGTTGCGTTTGGTCTCCCGCCTCTTTTTTTTCTTTGCGGCCTCGTGTTTTTCGGTCTTCCATCAGTTGTTGATGCCGAGGTTTCGGCACGGTTGGCTCTCCTTTTGATGCTCGAAGGCGGAATCGCCTGGGGACTGATGACCACGGTGTATCTCCCTGGCGTTCGTTTTTTTGATTTACGTAGCGTCTGGGGCTTCAGCCTGCCGTTGGCCGCAATGCTTTATGAAGCGATGACACTCGATTCGGCATTCCGCCACTTACGGAAAAAACGCGTTGACTGGCGTTAGGTTACGAAACGCATTTGGACAGGGGTCAGTATGACACGGCCTATCGTTGTCTTTACCGCGCTTGCCTGGGAAAGCGCAGCCGTGCGTTCGGTCTTGCGTCAAGTAAGGCGAGAAGGGGAGGGGGTCTGGCGCGGCTCAAGTGGATGTCGAGACATTCTTATTGTTACCGGGGGGATAGGTCCGCGCCGGGCTCATCAGACGGTCAAAGCATTTATGGACATGCCGCTTTCGGCTGTGCTCTCTATCGGTTGCGCGGGGGCGTTAATCCCAGGGCTTACCGCCGGCCAACTCGTTCTGGCTCCAGCTTTGCGTATGGATACCGAAGAGCCGGAGGGGCAGCTCGATACTTTTGGAGTCGATAGTCGTCTGCTCTGTGCCGCTCGGGACGCCGCCCAGCGGGCAGGCGTAGAAACCATTGAAGGGGGAATAGTCACGAGTCCTCGTGTCCTCTTGACTCGACAGGAAAAAGAAAAGCGAGGACGAGAGACAGATTGTATTGCCGTTGAGATGGAAAGCGGAGTACACGCTGCCTTTGCCGCGGAGCGTTCACTGCCATTTTTAGTCCTGCGCGTTATTCTGGATTCGGTTGATATGGCCATTCCACCTATGAAAGGGGTCACAACCGCGGAGGGAAAAATCCGACTCTCTAAAGCGATGGCCCATATCGCAACCCATCCGCAACATCTGCCGTTTTTCGTCCGACTCCAGCAATGCCGGAAGCGGGCTGCCGAAACGATCTCGCGTGTATGCCGGACGTTCTTCCCAAGGCTGGATGCGATGGATCTATCGGGGTGAAGGCGGTTGCCCGATATCTGACTTCTTTCCCGATTTTTTTTCCGCTAACAGTTTCTTTTGGAGCTCGTAGGCTGGTCTGGCCTGTTCACGTTCTCCTCGAACGAGATAAAACCGAACCGCTTGTCCGAGCGTTTCTATGGCTCTCTCTCGCTGCCCGGTTTTACTGTACGCAACGCCGAGTCCATCATGCGCAGCAGGGTCCCGGGGGTGCTGTTTGATGACTTCCTGGTAAGCCTGAATGGCCTGTTCGTATTGCCCTTTTTCTGTGTACGCCGCGGCCAGGCGTGTATGGGCGGTACTCTTGCTTGGGTCGAGCCGAATCGATTCCCGGTATTCCTGTATCGCTTGATCGAGCTGTCCCTGGCGCGCGAACTCCTGGCCCAACTCAAAATGGGCGGCTGCCGATGAGCTATTAATCTGGAGAGCCTGCTGGAATGCGGCCCTGGCCTTGTCAAATTGCTGTTCTCGACGAAACGCAATCCCTTCGTTCACATAATATCCTTCAAGAAAACTCTTTGCCCCAGGGTGGCCGGGGTTGAGTTGCAGGACGGTTTTGTAGGATTGGATGGCGTCTTGCATTGCACCGACCTTTTCGCGAACAACGCCGAGACGATAGTGTGCCTCCACATGGTTCTCGTCAATTTCGGTGAGAATCCAGTGGTATTCGGCCATGGCCTCGCCCCAGCGCATCTCGCTCTCAAATCTACGGCCGTTATCAATATGATCCTGAGGATTCGCTGCGAGTAACCCAACAGCGCTGAAGCTTACGACGAGGGCCAATAGACCCGTATATATGCGTCTCACAATGCCTCCAATATGCCTTTATTATGTATAGTATCAGAGCTCTTTTTTCCTCTCTGAGTCAAGACCACTACGTGGAGGTCAGGAAAATATGCCTCCCACTAGGCGACCCGTAGCAGGTCGGCTACAATGTCCTCTATGGCAACACTGCTCAAAGAGACGGGGGAGGCGATGGCTCCATGTGAGCATCTCATACATGCTGAAGAGCAGATACGAGAGCTCCTGTGTGTCATCAACGATCACCTCAAATTGTATGATCCGGACGAGGATACCTATGGCTCGCTCTTGTCCGTCGCCTACCATATGAATGAGGGGCTGCGAGAACTCGGTTATTTACTTGATCAGGCCGAGGAGACCGGCTCTCCAGGATTATCCAAAGAGGTTGGCCACTAGTCCAGACCTACCAAAAGAATCCGCTTACACACTATGCAGCCTCCAGGAAAGCAATCGCACAAACAGCAACGCCTTTTGACCGCAAAAAACGGCTTTGTCTTGCACATTTCCCCGCGGACCAAGCCAAAAGAAATGAAAATGGCAAAATCTGCGGGTCCGCATCTGATTTATGGCATATCGTATGCCTACCCGATCCCGATGCCGGTCACGCTGAGTAATTGATGCGTAGCGGGAAACCGATCAGGCTCGGGCTATGAGCGAGACCGTCGCCCTCATAGGCTACGATTGAACCTGCCTACGCGCATTGGAGTCGTATCCAAAAAATCGACCAAGTGCTTGCCGTTGAAAGAAATCCGTCCTATTGCCCCGACCGAGGCCAACCGCGGGGCGCTATGCAGCGCCCCGCCCGGTTTGATACCGGCCCATCATAGAGAGGCATCCTCATTTCCCTCATTATGCTGTCCCTTGCCTCCCTTTCCCCACAACAGATTCTCTCTACAGGCTGGACAAAACCTACGAACAGCCGCTTGTTGAACCACAATCCAAGCACTTATAGCACGAACCATTTCGGATCATGATTGAGCCACAGTCCGCACAACTTGGCGCGTCGGCTTGGGTCTGCCAAGTCGGGCGGGTATAGGAGGTATCGACTGGTGGGTGCTGTATACGTTCATCAATAGCAGCGGGTGGTGGCTCTTCGACGTGTTCCACCGATGCGACAGGTGCTGGTGTATGAGTGTCAGTCTGGAGGGAGCCGGGCTCCGTTGCAGCTAATCCTGCATCCTGCTTCTGCTCGGTGGACAAGAAACGGGTACCCAGAAAGCGGAAGATATAATCCGTTAAGGATTTCGCAAACGGAATATCGGGATTCCGCGTGAAGCCTGACGGCTCAAATCGGACATGGCTGAATTTAGAGACCAAGGCTTCGAGCGGCACGCCATACTGCAATGAGACCGAGGTCAGGGTGGCAATCGTGTCCATTAAGCCCGAGATCGTACTACCTTCTTTCGCCATACGGATGAACATTTCACCCGGCGTCCCGTCCTCATAAAATCCGATGTGAATATAGCCTTCATGCCCAGCAATCTCGAACTTATGACAAATTGCACTCCGGTCTTCCGGTAAATGCCTGCGGGTCGGTTTTGGCTCAGCAGGAGCGACGGTCTGGTCGGTTTGCTGTCCTGATTGAGGTGACTGCTTCTGTGTTCCGAGGGGCTGAACCCGCTTGCAGCCATCCCGATAAATAGCGACGGCCTTCAGTTCGAGCTTCCAGGCCTCGATATAGGCATGGGTGATGTCTTCGACTGTGGCATCATTGGGCATATTGATCGTTTTTGAAATTGCCCCGGAAATAAAGGGCTGGACCGCTCCCATCATGCGCAGATGGCCTAGATGATGAATCGACCGGCTCCCATTCGCCGGCTTAAAGGCACAGTCAAATACGTTGAGATGTTCGTCACGTAAATGGGGAGAGCCCTCGATCGTTTCGTGCTCGTCGATATATTCCACAATGGACTGGATTTCTTTGCTGTCGTAGCCGAGCCGTTTGAGGGAGCGGGGAACCGTATTGTTCACGATCTTGAGCATGCCGCCACCGACCAGGCGTTTGTATTTGACCAGGGCGATATCAGGTTCAACGCCTGTGGTGTCACAGTCCATCATGAAAGCGATGGTGCCAGTTGGCGCTAATACGCTCGCTTGCGAGTTGCGATAGCCAGCGGCTTGTCCCAACAGCAAGGCTTCGTCCCAGGCCCTACGCGCGTCCGACAGCAGATCAAGCGGAACGAGGGCGGGGTCCAGCTTATACGCATAGGAGCGGTGCTTGTCGATCACTTTGAGCATAGGCTTACTGTTTTTCGCATACCCGGAAAATGGTCCAATCTCTTCTGCAAGACGGGCCGACTGCAGATAGGCTTGGCCCGTCATCAGGGCAGTGATCGCGCCGGCGTACTGCCGCCCGGCTTCTGAATCATAGGGCAGGCCGAGAGACATCAGGAGGGCGCCGAGGTTGGCATAGCCGAGGCCGAGTTCACGAAACGCCTTGGCATTGGCCGTGATTTCCTCCGTCGGATAGCTTGAATTATCGACGATGATATCCTGTGCCGTGATACTGATCTCAACGGCGTGCTTAAACGCGGCGGTGTCAAAACTGCCGTCGTCTTTGAGGAATTTGAGCAGATTGAGAGAGGCCAAATTGCAGGCGCTATCGTCGAGATGCATATACTCCGAGCACGGGTTCGAGGCATTAATCCGACCGGTATTCGGACAGGTATGCCAGTCATTAATGGTGGTATCGAACTGCATGCCCGGGTCGCCACAGTGATGCGTTGCCGTGGCAATCATCTGCATGAGGTCGCGCGCTTGATAGGACGCGCACGGGTCACCGGTCAGGACAAAATGCGTCTGCCACTCGGTATTATTCACCACGGCCTGCATAAAGCCGTCCGTTGCTCGGACCGAGTTGTTGGCATTCTGGAAGAAAATAGAGCTATATGCATCCCCGTCGATGGAGCCGTCATAACCGGCCTCAATCAAGGTCCAGGCTTTTTTCTCCTCCTCGGCCTTACACTGAATAAACTCGACAATGTCCGGATGGTCAGCATTGAGGACAACCATTTTCGCGGCGCGGCGCGTTTTCCCACCGGATTTAATAACCCCGGCGGAGGCATCTGCGGCCCGCATAAAAGAAACCGGCCCCGACGCCGTTCCTCCGCCACCCAACTGCTCTTTTGACGAGCGGATCGCGGACAGATTGACACCCGACCCTGAGCCGCCCTTAAAAATTACTCCTTCCCTGCGATACCAATCCAGGATGGAGTCCATCGTGTCGTTGACCGACAGAATAAAACAGGCCGAACATTGAGGGTGAGGCTCGACGCCGACGTTGAACCAGACCGGGCTATTAAAGGCTAATTTTTGCTGGACAAGTAAATGGGTTAATTCGTCCGAGAAAGCCTGCGCGTCGTCTGCACTGGCAAAATAGTCACCCTGCTTTCCCCAGGTGGTAATCGTGTTGACCACGCGCCCGATCATCTGGCGAACGCTGGACTCGCGCTGTGGGGTCCCGAGCGGACCCCGAAAATATTTTGAAACCACAACGTTGGTCGCGAGCTGAGACCAGGATTTCGGGATATCGACTTCGTGTTGTTCAAAAACCACCTCTCCGTTTTCGCCCGATATCACGGCACTCCGCCTTTCCCATTCAACCGTATCGAACGGATCGACGTTCGGTTGGGTGAAATAGCGCCGAATCGTCAGGCCTGTGCTTTTCTGGACCGCCTGTCGTTTCGATTGTTCTGCCACGGGTCCCCCATCTGCCTTGGCCGTTTCCTCCGTCCGCTCTTCCCTCCGCACCTTCGCTGCCATGGCCGCCTCCTCTCCACAACTAAACAAAACGTTAAAGAATAAAGGACGAGAAAACTGAATTGCATACTATATCTTGTGTGTCAAGTTCTTTGTGGCCCAAGACTTGGTAGGTGAAAGAGCCCTTCTGTTTTCGTGAATTTTGCCTTATTCTGGTGTAAAAATGGGAAGTCAAACGAAGAATTCACACTGGAATTCCGTTGCTGGGGTCTTACGAACGGTTTTTCCCGACAGTGCCGACCCCGAAAAACTGCGCGCGTATCGGGCCTGGGAAGTATGGTCTGAGGTCGTCGGTCCGGCCAATGCAAAGAAGGCGCAGCCGACCAAGTTCCGGAACGGAAAACTTTTTGTGACAGTATTGCATCCCGCCCTGATGCAAGAGTTGCAGTTTGTGAAGGAGCGTATCCGCCGCCGCCTGAATCGCCTAATCGGAGCGGAGGTGATTACCCATATTTATTTTGGGCGGGGGCCGATACGACAGGAGGATGCCGCGACACTGTCCCCTCCGCAACGGACACTGCCGCAGTTTCGTGATGCCACCATTCCGCCTATCGATAATCCTGAGGTCAGGGCGGCGTTTGAGTCGCTCCTGACCGCCCGCCGTCGCCGTTTGGCAAAGCCGTCCGAAGACGGCTAAGGGGAAAGAATTCAGGCGCTCCTTGTGTCACGTCGTCTCAGTACCGATCTTCTTCTCGTTCCGTAATGCCGCGGTGGCTGCTGCCTCCACCGTCAAGGTGTCCGGATCGATAACGACGCCATAATCTCGCTCGGCATTCGTCAGTGAGATATATTCGTTTCTCACATCGTTGAGGACCTTTTCCGGATCGCGATTCAGCGGATTTCCCCAGCCACCACCCCCGCCGGAACAGTTCACCAGAACCTCACCCGGAGCCATAGCTTCATAGACCATCCCGGTGGTTTGCTCGTGGTCTGTTCCAGGGCGAAGAATGACGTGACAATTTTCCCCGGTATGACCGCCCGCCATACCCCAGGGCCGGGTTTTCGTCTTTTTGATCAGCGTCAGTGCCGACGACTCAGCCAGGAATCGATACGTTCGGCTCACCCCCAATCCACCCGGATGTTCTCCTGCGCCACCCGAGTCCTGACGCAAACCATACCGTTCGATCAACAAGGGCGCTTTCGTTTCCATGACTTCAAAGGGAACGTTCTGGCAGCCTGGTTCTGTCAAGTGCATAATACCGTGTTCCCCATCACCGCCCGCGTGGCCGCCAAAGCCGACCCCCTCGTTCGTGCTTTCAAGCCAGATTTTCCCGGTGCGGGGGTGGGTGCCAACGCCCATCATGGAGCACAGGTCTCCCCCCGAACAGGCGGGCACAATATCCGGTATGCCTTGGGCGAGCGCCTTGGTGACGACCTCAGTCGCCAAGATGCCTGGCCACAGGGTAAACGTTGCGGCCGGCGGGACCGCATGCATCAGGCTGCCCGGCGGCGCTTCAACTCGCAGCGGGCGGAAGTTGCCGTCATTGGCCGGTGTATCCGGCGTTGTAATCGCCTTGAATATGAGCGCTCCCACACCCATGGTGAGTCCGATGGGAATATTCACCGGACCTTTGACCGCGGCAGAAGAGCCGCTGAAATCAACCAGCAACTCATCCTCTGAGATGGTCACGGTTGCCTTTATTTTGAGCATGGTCTCTTTATCGATCCCGTCATCATCCACCCAATCCTCAGCCGACCAACTGCCTTTGGGCAGGGCAGACAAACGTGCCCGCGCCAGCCGTTCTCCGTGGTCAAGAATCTGTGCCGTTGCCTGGGTAAAGGTTTCAAGACCAAACTTCTTAACTAACTCCTGGACACGCCGTTCTCCGGTCCGACATGACGAGATCTGGGCGTTCATATCGCCCAAGACCCGCTCGGGCATGCGGCAGTTAAAGCGGATGATATCTTCGAGTTCTTTATTCAATACTCCACGCTTATAGATTTTCGAGCACGGGAAAAATAAGCCTTCTTGGTGCATGTCCGTGGTATCGAGACAATAGCCGGCATCTTTCTGGTCCAAGTCCAGCCAGTGGATTTTAACTGCGGTAAAACCGACCAGCTGGTCCTCATAAAAAATCGGGGACGAAGCCGTTACATCAAGGGTATGAGTCGAACTCCAGAACGGATAATTCAGCAAAATCACGTCACCCGGATGAATATTGTCCTCACCCAGAAACTCAACGGTTTTTCTGAGCGCGTAATCATTCGCCCGCGTAAAAATTGCCAGCCCCGGCGCTTCAGCCAGTAAGCGGCAGTGACGGTCATACAGACCCAGTCCGAAGTCCCGTACCTCATACACAATCGTGTTATACGCCGTGCGCATCAGGTTGCGGTTCATCTCACGGGCAGCGGACAGTAAATAATTGTGGATCACTTCAACCGTAATAGGATCGACCGTCTGCATAGCGTTCTCCCGTCCGTATTAGAACAACTCCCCAATGGTCAGGACTAATTCCCCATACTCCCCAACCGTCATCGCATCGCCGGTATGGAGGATCGTGGTTGACGTCGGCTCCTCGATGATGGCCGGACCGGCAATCTGATCCGCTCGGTGCAGTTTGAGGCGGTCATACACGGCGTAATTGACTTAATGCTCGTTTTGATTAGGGCCTGGCCGGTAGACCGCTCGTTCCCCTTTTCGCGCGACCTCGACACTCCCCGTCCCTGAGGCGATCTTTGGCAGGCGAGGGCGCGGGAGCAGTCCGACCGCTCGCATGCGCAGCGTCACCAGCTCAATCGGATCGTCCATACTATGACCGTACTG
>WTHD01000346.1 GCA_011523265.1 Candidatus Binatota bacterium | reverse complement strand
CTCCGACGTGACACGCCGAGCAGTTCGTACTCTGTGCCAATACGCCAGTCTGCTCGGGGCTTTGCGGCGTCAAAAAAGTATTCGATGAGTTGGGCATGGTCTTCAACAATAAGACCTGCATCTGGTCCTTCGACATACTGCGACATCCGGTGATATCCTTCCCCTGGGTGCGAACCCCTCCTACAAAACGGCATCAACGTAACCAGACGCAGAGGCCAAGGCAAGGGGATTTTGGAACGTTGGTTGCTCTGCGACTGGGACTGATGGTTTTCAGACAGGTATGCCTTCTGTCAATGTGATACCGTGGGATTACCTCGGAGTGCCTCTTGGGCGGTGAGATATGCGGCAAAAGGACAGTGCGTGCCGCAGCTATGCTCCCCTGCCAGGGCGAGGGCGCGGCGGAGGGCGGCCTCCATGGCGGTAAACCAGCCGGATTGGGCAGGAAAGAGATTCGCCGGTCCGACACGCGTGGCGATACCGGTTTTTTCAAATAGCTGCATGGCATCAGAACGCAGGCCCAGGAGGAGGAGGGTTTTGCCGGCACTCTCCAACTGACGTTGGCTGGATTCGAGCAGGCTGGCGATGGTGATGTCCAAGCCCTGTGTCTGACGGATGCGGAGAATAACGACGCGGATGTGAGGCTCGGCATTTATTCGCTCAATCGCGGCTTGGAGCTCTCCTGATGCCGCAAAAAATAATGGGCCCGTCAGGTTGAGGATGCGAATAGCGGAACAGTGCTGCCCACGCTCCTCTTGTTCGTGGTCAACCTCTCGAAAGCGGCCCTTCTCACTGATCGTCATCTCTCGGACTGTGAGCAGCCGGGCGCGACGTAAAAAGAGGAGGATACTGATCCCGACGCCAATATAAATGGCCTGGTCAAGCGGAACGAGCCACGTCCCGACGAGCGTGGCGAGAAATGCCATCCGGTCGCCTTGGGTGCCGCGCAGTATCATACGAATACGATCCCCGTCGATGAGGTCCGAAGCCAGGACGAACAACAGACCAGCCAGACTGGCAATCGGCGTCTGATTGACCACAGGTCCGAGAAAGAGCAGCACGGCCAGCATCAACAGTCCGCAAAACAGCGCCGACAGACGGCTCTGTGCGCCGGCTTGATGATTTAAAGTCGAACGGGCCAAACTGCCGCTGACCGGGTAGCCGCCCGAGAAAGCGGCGGCGATATTTGCCAGTCCCTGGCCTGAAAATTCGGCGGCCATATCGAGCCGCTGCCCCGACTTGGCCGCAAGCGTACGGGCCACAGAACTGGACTCAACCAGGGACAGGACAGCGCAAGCAATTGCCATCGGGAGCAGACCAGCCCACTGGTCCAGATGCGGCACGGTGAACGGCGGTAGACCGGCTGGCAGAGGGGCGAGGTCGGCAACCAGTTGGAGCCCGGCGTCAGACAACTGAAAGGCGCGTGCCACAACGATGCTGAGCCCCAGAGCGATAATCGCAGCTGGCAGGCGGGGATAAAAGTGACGCAGATACAGGACACAAACAATTGTGCCGAGGGTGAAAAGGACGGCGAGCAGTTGGACTTCCGAGAGCGAAGATAGCCAGCCACCGATCATCTGGATGGGGTTGCCCACAACGCGAACCGTGCCGGTTGCATTGGAAAGCTGGCCGATCACAATCAGGACGGCGGCTCCTGAGATATACCCACGGACAACCGGCTGTGAGATATAATCGGCGAGCGCGTCGAGTCGCAGTAGCCCGGCGAAAAATTGGACAACTCCAACCATAAAGGCCAGAGTGACTCCGACGGTCATGGGACTCGCGCCACCGTGCGCCACCTCGGCGGCAACGGCAGTGCCAACCAGCAGACTCACGGCGTTTGTGGGGCCGGTCACAACATGGCGGGAGCTGCGGAACAGCGCGCCCACTACGGCCGGCAGGGCTGCCGCATACAGGCCCATGGCCGGGGGAAGACCAGCGATCATGGCATAGGCCACGCCTTGGGGAATGTCGAGAAAGGTCACGCTCGGGCTGGCGAGCAGGTCCCGAGGGAGATGACGAAGCTGGTAAGCCCGGAGGTCGAGAAACGGGAGAAAGCGCTTCATCAGTCCTTAGGCGGTCGCTCCGTCTCAGGCAGTTGATAATGCTCTCGACCCGGCTTGAGCGGGCGCAGCATCCAGTAGGGCCGCCGCGTGCCGTCGGGCGAAACTTGACTGGCAGGCCGGGTCAGTTCGAGCCATTTCTTATACGCGGTATGCGCCTTGTCCGTATCGACCTGAATATCCCCATACTGATCGCCCTTGTGGGCGGGGCTGACGCGAACGGCCTGGTGCCAGCAGTGCATACCGGAGATCGGGTCGGGGTGGACCGGAAAGGTGAGATTCTGATGTACACCGGTATCCGTCCACCAGATGCGTGCGCTATCGGCATCCTCGCTCGGATAGCCGTGGACTCCCCGCTTGCGAGACAAGTGCCACTGACTGCCGTTTCGGTCGAGTCCGACCGTGGCCATCATCTGACGCTGGCCAGCCTGATCGAGCTTCCAGCGGCCCATATGGTGGCTGCAGCCAACGACCCCGGGTCGAATCCCTTCCGTCACCCAGGCTTTGAGCACAAAATAGCCAATCTCGGTCTCGACCCGGACGAGGTCTCCCGTGCCTACGCCCAGGCGCTTGGCATCACCAGGATGTAGCCAGAGCGGGTTGGTGTGGGCAATCTCGTCCAGCCATTTGGCATTTGCGCTCCGGGTGTGAATCTGGACCGGTAGGCGAAAGGTCGGGATCAAGACCATTTGGTCGTCTGCGAGCCGGTCGGGGTGGATATGGCTCTTGCTATACGTAGGGAGAGCGTATTCCGGCCAGCCCCAGTCCTTAAGCGTCTTTGAATAAAACTCCAAGCGTCCGCTTGGGGTTGGAAAGCCACGATACACGTTACCGTCCTGGCTCGCTATTTGGACGCCGACACGGCGACGGCCATCCGTATCCCCGTCCGGCGAGGGCAGGGGGACGATATTCGGACCGGCGGGCTTGGGGCTTGCGGTGAAGACGCGGCCCAGATGGTCAACCTGGGTATTGTCCAGTTCAACCGGGGGGACTGTTTGCGCGTGGACCGCTCCGATGTTTTTTTGTATTTCAAACGCGCCGTAGCGACGCATATAGGCCAGCGGCGAGAGTCCCTGGGCAGCAGCCTGTTCCGGGAGCCCTGGGACTGACTGCTCAAAAATAAACCCGTAATACTCGTCAAGGGTGAGCTTCTGGCCCGGGTGGGCTTTGGATTCAAAATATTGGCGTATCCCCAGCGCGCCGTCCGGGTCGACCTGCCAGGATAGTTCGATCCAGAACTCGTTCTCTTCCCAGACTTCGCCTGGGTTTGCCTGACGCGTGTCTGTCACCGGCTGGCCGAGGCGTTCTCTGGCGGTTCGCAGGACGGGCTGACGGAAGCCGATCCACTGGGCGTCGTGCGTTTCGTAGGAATGCGTGTCGTGTCGTTCGCTGCCGACGCCCATGGGCAGAATGTAGTCGGCGAAGTAGGCACTCTCGTTCCAGGTTGGAGTCAGGGCGACGTGCAGGCCGATTTTCTGTTCATCGCCGAGGGTTTCAATCCACGAAAACCCATCGGGGTTGGTCCAGACCGGGTTATACACACGGGTGAAATAGACATCGAGTTTCGCGCGCTCTTCTTTCAGAAAATGTGGCAGCAGAAAAGACAGTTCGTGAATGGCCAGCGGGTATTCGGCCGGCCAGGAAAGCGTATTCCACATGGCTGGATGGGGTGGGGTATGGATGGGACGCGGCACAAACTTGTTCCACGCATTGGGATACGTCCCGCCCGGTGTCGCGACCGCGCCCGTGAGGGCATTGAGGAAAAACAGCGCCCGCGCGACCTGCCAGCCGCCGAGATTCCCGGCGGCCGCGCTCCGCCAGGTGTGAGTCGCCAGTCGCGTTCCAGCCGAGGCAACCAGTGTGGCGATGGCCTCAATAGTCTGCGGGCTGACTCCGGATTCTTGGGCTGCAAAGGCGAAGCTGTACTGTGTATAGAGCTGTTTCAGCACGGCTTCAAAGTTTTCAAACGTGGGTTCCAGGTCAGGCCGTTCTTCCTGGAGATATTCCTGCCAGTTCCACCAGTCATGCACAAAAGTGCGGTTGTATTGTTCGGTCTGAATAAGGTGGTTGGCTATGGCGAGCAGGATGGCCGCCTCGCTTCCCGGATAGGGTGCAACCCAATGGTCGGCGTGGGTGGCGCTATTGGACAGGCGAACGTCAAAGACGATAAGCTTGGCCCCCCGTCGCTTGGCATCCATAATGCGCTGGGCGTGCGGATTAAAATAATGGCCCGATTCCAGGTGGGCGCTGATGAGAAGGATGACATCGGCATGTTCGTGGTCGGGGCTGGGGCGGTCCGCACCCATCCAAAAATGGTATCCGGCGCGAGCCCCGGACGAGCAGATATTGGTATGGGAGTTGTGGCCATCGACACCCCAGGCGGCCAGGACGCGCTCGGTGTAGCCATCCTCGCCAGGGCGGCCAACGTGGTACATGATTTCGTTGCGACGGCCTTCCTGGAGCGCCCGCCGGAGGCGACCGGCGATATCACCGAGCGCCTCGTCCCAGGAGACCTGTTGCCACTTCCCCTCGCCACGTTTTCCCGCCCGTTTCAGGGGGTAGAGGATGCGATCGGGATCGTTGATCTGGTTGAGTGTGGCTGGGCCCTTGGCGCAGTTTCGGCCCCGTGAGGCCGGATGTTCAGGATTACCCTCGAATTTTCTGATGCTGAGCGTCTCCGGATCAACATAGGCCAGCAGGCCACAGGCCGACTCGCAGTTAAAACACGTGGTGGGAACAAGCATAGAGTGTTGTTCGACGCGCTGCGGCCAGGCGCGGGCGTCCAACTCAACCCAATCGTCCCAGCGCTCCTTGGGAGGAAACGACGCGAGGTGATTGCGACTTGGTCCTGGATAAAACGTCTCCCCTCGTGCCTCTGTATCCTGGCGAGCGGCAGACACGCGTTTATTGGGTCGCTCAATACTCATGGTCATATCCCCTAGGCGAGCGGTACGCTTTGCCCGGCCTGCACGTAGGCGTGTTCATATGCCAGCAGTCCAATGAGGGCCGCGCCCCCTGCCGGTATGCCGGCCCATGGGGTGAGCAGGCCGAGAGAGACGAGGAGCATACCACCCCAGAAATACGTCCGGTATTGACCCTTCGTCATCTCGGCAGCGGCGAGATGGGCATGGACGGTGGGATGGTGCAGGGTGAATTCACCACTCACCAGGAGGAGATGCAGCGCGCACGCGATTCCCAGGAGCGTGGCGATTGGTGAAACCGCGACGGGTGCCCACCAGACCGCGCAGGGGAGGAGCGCAGCGGCTCCCGCAATAAGCGTTTGGACGAGAAAATGGAGGGGAAGGAGTGGGTTTTGCCACAGGTCACGGGCAGTAGATTGGGCAAAAAGATAGGCGGTATACACGCTGGTCAGCACGCCAAGTGGAATGCCGAGCAGCATCAGGCCCGACTGCCAGGCCGTTCCGCCGGCAAAGAGGCTGGCCAAAAAGTGGAGGATCAGAACGCTGCCAAAACCCAGGATGATAAAAGCGCCCCGGACCAGCCAACTCCCCCACTGCGGACGGGTAAAGATCAGCATAAAGCGCTTGGGGTGGTCCAAGTCGGCGATGAGAATCAGACCAGTGAGAGCGAGAAATATCCCGCTCAGAATTGGGGCAAGCCATTGCCAGAGCATATGCTCGGGACTCAGCATTCCAAGGAGCACCAGAAAAGCCGGAATCAGATAGGCTCCCGAGGCAAGCCCCTTGGTCCAGGTATACAGGCTCAGCCGCCAGTCCCATGGGGCACGGTGCGGCACGTCATAGGCCAGCACGGCCTGAGCGGAGCTATTATGCCGGGTCGGATGGCCTGAGGTCACCTGCTGCGGTTCCCGGCCCTGCTCACTCCACAGAAAAAGCCCACCTTCGGGCCGTGTGGCAGCCAACGGGTCGAGCGTGGCCTGGTGTGCGCCGGTATAGAACAGTTTAGGGTGGGTTTCCTTTTCCGGACGCCGCACTGCAACGGACTCTCGGCCCACGATTGCCGCCACGCTTGAATCCGGGTCATTCAGGTCACCGACCAGGATCGCCTCTGTCGGGCACACCACAACACAGGCCGGTTCCAGGTTCATATCGATCCGATGCGCACAAAAATTACACTTCTCGGCCGAGTGGTCTTCGGGGTTGATGAAGATTGCGTCGTACGGACAGGCTGCAATACAGGCTTTACAACCAATACAGATGGATTTGTCGAAATCCACAATACCGTCTGACCGGGCGTACATGGCGGCGGTCGGACAGGCATGGGTGCAGGGCGCGTCCTGGCACTGATTGCAGCGGGTGACCTGAAAAGCTCGCCGAGCGTTTGGGAAGGTGCCCACGTCTGTGTATTTCACATAGGTGCGGTTAACCGAGACCGGGACGTGGTTCTCTGATTTGCAGGCTGTACTGCACGCATGACAGCCGATACATTTGGTGTGATCAATGACCTTGGCCCATCTCACTTCGGGTGCTGCTGGGGACGCTTCAGTGGCTGCTTCCATGCGGTCTGCTCCTTCCCGCGGTGCGCGTCGGATATCGGGCGAGCCGCCACGCTCTCCCAACTAGCGCGCGATGGGTAACTGTCGCTCGTTCCAGTCCAGCATCCCCCCTTTGAGATTTGAGACGCGCTCGAATCCAAGACCGGTAAGAATGGCAGCGGCCGTTGTGCTGCGGACTCCGGCCCGACATACAACAATGATATGAC
>WTHD01000290.1 GCA_011523265.1 Candidatus Binatota bacterium | reverse complement strand
TAGCGTCGCGACTGCGGCCCCCTCACCCTACCCCTCTCCCCCAAGGGGGCGGGGGAACTAGGCAACGTCCGGTGCGTGGCTGACCAACTCCACCGTAAGCCGAATATCCGGCTTCAGCAGCCCGCTCACATAGCAGCCGCGCTTGGCCCGTTCGAGGAGGATCTGTAAATCCTGCTCCGAAGCCGCACTCCGCACTGCCAGGGTTAAGGCTATTTCTTTCACCTGACCCTTTGGCGGTGCTTGAGCGTGCCCCTCAATCCGTTCAATGGCAATCTTGCGACGCCGGGCGGCGGCTTTGAAGGCAATCGTCAGGCAGGAGAGCAGGGCACCAAGAAAGGCCGTTACCGGGTCCGGGCCGGTCTCCTCTCCGCCGTCGCTCGCCGGCTCATCAAGGCTCCAGACATGACTGTAACTTCGCACCTGAACGGCATAGCGATCACCGGCCGACACCGAACGGACTTCTCGTTTGCCCAACGGTTCTTGAGACTGCAATGCTTCCGGTTTTTGACTTTCGACGGTTGACTCAAGTTCCTCCAGCGCCTCTTTGAGACCCTGGCTCAAACGGGACGCCGCCACCCCGTCCGCCACCCGATGGTCATAGGCAATGCTGAGCGTCAGCATGGGGCGGACGATAATCTGCCCGCCGTGCACGACCGGCCGTTCTTCAACCGTACCGACAAAGACGAGGATGGGTTCACCCAGATTGATGACCGGCGTTCCGGCCCGGATGCCGAACATGCCGAGGTTGGAGACGGTCAAACTGGCCTGGCCCATATCGGCCGATTGCAACTGCCCCGCGCGAGCGGCTTCAACCAGCCGCTGCCTTTCCCGCACAAGCGATATGATGGACAAGCCGTCCGCTCTGCGGATGACCGGAACCAGCAGACCGCGCGGCGAGTCAACGGCAAAGCCGATATCCACACCGTCATAGAGAATAAGCTCTTCGTTTTCGACCGTCCCGTTGAGGTCGGGCAGTCCGGCCAGCACCCGCGCCGCCGCGGATAAAATTAGGTCGTTGAGCGTCAGTTCGGAGAGGTCCGCTCTGAGTCGCTCCCGGACCGCTTGCAGCGCGCTGGCATCGACATCGATCATCTGGACAATATGCGGAATGGTCTGCCAGGCTGCCTGGACCCGACGGGCGGCGGCCTTGCGTATGCCGGTCAGAGCACGGCGTTCGCGCTCGGTCCGCCGGGGCGCAACACGAGCGGCGACCGCGGGCTGCTGATCGGCAACCGCATTCTCCGCAGCCCGCTCTACATCAGTCGCGGAAATCACGCCATCCGCAGAGGACGGCGTCAGGGTCGAGAGGTCGATCCCGCGTTCGGCGGCCAGCCGCTTGGCCTTTGGCGAGGCAAGAACTCGCCCTGGGCGTGACGCTGATCGATGTTGAACGACCGGTTCGGCCACTGGCGGAGCGGAGACGGTGTCCGTCCGGACCGGAGCGCTGCCAATTTCGGCAATAACGGTATGAATCGGGACCTCTTCGCCTTCTTGGACCACAACGTGGAGTGTTCCACCCGCCGTCGCCTCAAGATCGTACGTGGCCTTGTCCGTCTCCACCGTGACGAGCAGCTCGCCGGTGGTGACGCGCTCGCCGTCCTTGCGGTGCCACCGCACGACCACGCCCTCGGTCATGGCCTGGCCGAGTTTGGGCATCAGGACTTTGGTATTTTGCACACCAGCCTCAGTCAACGAGTTCTCTGACCACCCGGTAAATATCGTCCACCGAAGGAACGATGGCATCGACCAAGTGCTGGCTGGTCGGAATCGGCACATCAGGAATGGCCAGGCGCTTGAACGGCTTATCCAGATAGGGCAGAGCCTCTTCTACGAGCAGGGCTCCGATCTCCGCCCCAACTCCAAGTGTGCGATAGGCCTCTTCAACCACCATACAGGCTCCGGTCTTTTTGACCGACTCGATAATAGTTTCACGATCAAACGGATTCAGGGTACGCGGGTCAACAATCTCGACCTCGATGCCCTCCTGGCTCAGCCGCTCCGCCGCCGCAAGCGCACGGCGCAGCATGTCCTGCCAGGCCACAATCGTCACGGCTTCGCCCTCGCGCCGGACGACCGCTTTGCCAAAAGGTGTCAGGACCTCTCCGTCCGGCACCTCACCCCGCATTTGATACAGCAGTTTATGCTCAAAATAGATGACCGGGTTATCCAGCCGAATCGCCTGCTTGAGCAGCCCCTTGGCGTCTTCCGGCGTTGAGGGCACGGCGCACAACAGGCCAGGGGCGTGCATAATGAAGGCTTCGGGACAGGCGGAATGCTCGGGTCCAAAGCCCGAGCCGCCCGAGGGGGCCCGCACCACCAGCGGAATCGTATGCGCCCCGCCGTGCATATAGCGCCACATGCCGGCCTTAAAGAAAATTTCATCACCCGCAGTGATGACAAAATCGGCAAACTGAAGTTCCACCACCGGCCGCAGGCCCATCGAAGCCGCACCCACACCGGCGCCGACCATCACGCTCTCGGAGATAGGCGTATCGAACACGCGATCCGGACCGAACTTTTCAAGCAGCCCATCGGTGACTTTGAAAATCCCGCCCCAGACCGCAACGTCCTGGCCGTACAAAATCACGTTTTCATCGCGCTGCATTTCTTCGGCAAGCGCGTCGTTAATCGCCTGACTATAGGTCCGTGTTGGCATAAACACTCCTGAGGGACTGGGAACAGGGGGTTAGGGGTTATGCGTAAACATCTTGCAGGGCGACTTCCGGTGCGAGCAACGGGGCTGCGCGCATGGCGGCTACGGCCGCCTCGACCTGTTGGTCTGCGTCGGCCTGGATGTCATCCACGTCCGACTGCGTCAGCATGCCCCGGTCGCACAGGGTCTGTTGCAGCTTCGGCAGGGGGTCTTTTTCCGTCACCGTATCGATGTCCGTCCGGTATTCCTGCTGGTCGGCCACGTAATGCCCCTGCAGCCGCGTCACCTTGGCTTCAATCAGCGTCGGTCCGTGGCCGGCCCGCGCCCGCGCCACGGCCTGTTCCATGACTTCGTACACCGCCACCGGGTCATTCCCGTCAACCACCACGCCAGGGACGTTATAGCCCGCGGCCCGGTCGGCGATATTCTCGACCGCGGTCGAGCGGCTGGTCGGCATGGAAATCGCGAAGCCGTTATTCTCGCAAAAATAGATGCAGGGCAGTTTCTGAACCGCGGCCCAGTTGAGCGCCTCGTGGAACGGGCCCCGGTTCGCGGTCCCATCCCCAAAGAAATAAGTCACGACCGTGTCCGGCTGCTTGCGCTTGAGCGCCATACCCACGCCAACCGAGACAACGAAGCTGCCGCCCAAAGTCCCGCTCTCGCCCAGAATGCCCTTTGGCACGTCCACGACGTGCATCACCCCGCCCTTGCCTCGACTGGTCGCGCCCTCCTTGCCGGCCATATCGGCCAGCATGTCGGCCAGGCTCACGCCCCGGGCGATCATATACGCCACGCCGCGATGGCCGTACAGGATATAGTCGTCGGACCGCAGGGCTTCGATGGCGGCGATCTGCGCCACCTCCTGGCCGGCGCCGACGTGCAGCGCCGGCGGCAGTTCGCCGGCCATGGCCAGTTCGACGATTTTGGCCTCAAAGCGCCGCGCCAGCTCCGAGTTCTTATACACTCTGACGAGTTGTTCCTGATCCATAGGCTCCCCTTTTTTAATGGTCGGCCTAGGCCAACCCAATATGCTGAATGATCCCGCCATCGACGGCAAACGCTTCGCCGGTCACAAACCGGGACTGCTCGCTCGCCAGGAAGAGCGCCACATCGGCCACGTCTTCCGGCGTACCGTTGCGCTGCAGCGGGGTGTTGCGGGCCAGGAGATCGCTGATGCCCTTCTGGCTGATTAAGGTCTCGTGAATCATTTCGGTGTCGATCACACCGGGGCAGAGGGTGTTGGCGCGGATGCCTTTGGGACCATAGGTCACCGCAATCGCCCTGGTCAGGGCCAGAATCGCGCCTTTGCTGGCCGTGTAGGCGTGCGCGTCCTGAGCCCCGCGCAGAGCGGCAATGGAGGCGGTGTTGATAATGACCCCGCCGCCGCGTTCGATCAGCTGAGGAATCCCGTATTTGCAGAACAGGAAAATTCCGCCGACATTGATGTCCATAATGCGCCGCCAGTCGTCCTCGGTACAGTTGACGATATCACTCATGGCAATGCCGAAGCGTTGCGTCGCCGAGTAGCCGATCCCGGCGTTGTTATACAGGATGTCAAACCCGCCAAAGGCGTCCTGGGCGGCTTGCAGAACGGTTTGCACGTCTGCGGCTTTCGAGACATCACCGACGGCCCCAGCCGCCTGGCCCCCGGCATTTTTAACCGCGGCAACCGCGGCCTCGACAGACTCCGCGTCAAGGTCGTTGATCACGACCCTTGCCCCTTCCGAGGCAAAGCGCTTGGCGGCTACCAGCCCCTGCCCCCGCCCGGAGCCGGTAATCAGAGCGATCTTGTTTTCCAGTTGTCCCATAGCAGCCTTCCCTCCACGATGCCCGCCATGTTTACTCGGAAAAAGGTTTACTCGAAAACATTCCGGAGATAAAGCGGCGGGCTTACGGCCATTGGCATTCTGTCGGAGCGGGGATTCTATAACACTGGTATAAGCGTTTGTAGTACGCGACCGTAATAGCCTTGCGGTCCCATACCCATGCAGGAGGGGAAGCGCTCTAGGTGCGTATTGCCTTATGGCTACACAGCGTCTTAGGTTGCTCTCTCCCGCTTTCTGAGACCGGTGAATATACCTCAAGGACCGGGTGTGGGCTCATGGCCGCTTTAGTCCTGTCCGCCGGAAATTTTCTCCGGGGCATCCACACGGACAGTCACGATATCGGTGTCATGGTATTGCTCGTGGCGGACCGAAGACGCGAGGTGTCGCAACAGCCGGAGCGAAACGTCCCGCTCGACCGGGATTTCGCCCACCTGCTCGCCCAGCAGCGCCATCCGATCCTGGAGGTTGTCCTCGCCGGTCGCAACAACAAACTCGAGTACCGCCCCAGCTCCTTCCTTGCGCGCCATCAGGAGGAGCCGTCGCTGCCCCTTCTCCTCGTCGGCCTCGTCTTGCCCGAGCAGCGTTATCAACGTCTCCTCGCCGACCGCCTCAAGGCGCTCCTTCATCGCCCCGTCCCAGCCGCAACGAGACGCGAACGCGACCAGAAACTCCCTGATCTCTGGCAGCGCGGAAAGACCAAATCGGGTCTCCATCCGGCCGCGGCGCGGTTTTGTCGCCTCCATGAAGAACGTCATGAGGATGGCCATGAGACCGCCGGCCGTGACCCCATTCCGCAGCAGGCCGCCGGCGAACGCCTGAGCAAACTCGGGGAATATCGCGCCATTCTGAAAGCCGACGCCGACCCAGAACGACAGGCCGACGATCAGCCCCTTACGATAGTCGATCCCGTCCTGAACGATGACCTTCATGCCGACCACGAAGAGCGTCGCCTGTAAGACGGCGAGATAGGCCGCGACGACCGGACCCGGTATTGCCAGGACCACGGCGAGCGCCTTGGGCAGGAAGGCCACGGCGACGAAGACGACCCCAACGGCAACCCCGACGCGGCGAGCCGCCGCCCCGGTGAGTTCGATCACCGCCACGCCGGTCGATAACAGCGTGTTCGGCACCGTTCCGACCAGGCCGGACAGCAGGTTACCGATTCCAGCCGCCGCCACCGCGCCCTGGACCGCCCGAAAATCCACCGCCCGGGGCTGTCGCCAGGAAACACGCTGCACGGCGACGGCATTGCTGATCGTCTGGACGCTTTCGATCAGAGCCACGAGTACGAATGCGGGCAGAAGCGCCCAAAAAAGTGGCCCGAAATCAAGAGCCAAGCCGGGCCATTCGCCCGCCGGAAGGCCGACCCACGCCGCCGCGGCGATGCCGTCCACATTGAAGAGACCGAACCAGCCCGCCACCAAAGAGCCGACGGCGACACCGATCACCGGCGCCCAGAGACGTAGCGCGCCTGTTGTCTGGAGCGCGATGCCGGTAATGATCAATACGGCCACGAGGGCGCTCGACGGAGCGGCCAGAGTCGAGGTTCCCACCGGCACATCCTCCAGCAGACCGAAGACCGTTGGCATCAACGTGGCCGGGATCAGCATGATGACCGTCCCCGAAACGGTCGGGGTCAGGATCCGCCGAAACAGCGAGAGCCGCGCGGAAAGCGCCAGCGGGACCAGCGAGGCGACGACCACCAGGGTCGCGAGCAACGCCGGGCCGCCCTCGGCCACCGCCGTGATGCTCACCGCTACGACAGCCAGGGAGGTGCCCATCACGGCGACATAGCCCGCACCAATACGGCCAAACCGGAACGCTTGCAGTACCGTGGTCAGGCCACAGATCGAAACCGCGGCGAACAGGGCCCAGGACAGGTAGGCTTCGGTCCCGCCGCCGGCCCGTACCACAACCATGGGGATCACGACTATTCTGGCAATAATGAGAATAGCAAACTGTAAACCGAGACCGAACGCGATCGCTGGCGGCGGTTTCTCGTCGGGCTGGTAGCGTACGCTCGCGAGCTGGCCGGAACCGTCAACACCCATCACGCACCCCTCATGTCCCACATGGATATCGGATGATACCCTCGCCTCTCATACAGTAACTTTCCCCTCGTTCCGATTTTATCTCAGTCCCCTCACCGCCCGTTTGAGCATACGCACTCCCGTGCGGACCTCTTCCACTTTGAGCAGCAGACCGAGCACGAGATAGACCAATACGGCCAAACCGGAACGCTTGCAGTACCGTGGTCAGGCCACAGATCGAA
>WTHD01000167.1 GCA_011523265.1 Candidatus Binatota bacterium | reverse complement strand
CTATCGCACCGCGCTCAGTAAGGCGCTGAGCGGCAAGGAGTAGGCAAGGAGCATGAGGTTGGGGGTTAGGGACTAGGAAGTGAACCCTAACCCCGAATCCCCAATTCCTTCTACACCTACGGCTTGCGCTGCTCGCGGTAGATGCGCATGGCCTCGGCAAAGTCTTTGGTCTCAAGTGCGGTCGCCCGGGCACGGGATATCTCCGACGACCAGGTCTCCTGGCCCATCGTCCAGGACTGATGCAGCAGATGTTTGGCGACAGCCGCGGCCCGGCTGCCAACCTTTTGGCAACGGGCGACGAGTTGGTCGGTTTCTTCTTTGAGATTCTCGGCTTCAACGACTTTGGTCAGCAGTCCCCAACGCTCGGCCTGTGCGGCATCAAAGCGTTCCCCCAGAATAAGGATTTCTTTGGCTTTGGCCAGACCGATGAGCTGTACGAGTTTATAGCTCTGGCTGGCATCGGGCGGCGAGCCGTAGAGCACCTGGGGGAGGGAGAAGAAGGCGGTATTGGCCGCAATCCGAAAGTCACAGGCCAAGACCAACTCGCAACCGGCTCCGAGACAGGCGCCGTGAATGGAAGCAATCGTGAGGGCGTTGAGGTCCTCCAGAATATCTAACGCACGTTGCCAGGGAGCCCAGACTGCATCAATGGCCGCATTCGTTGAGGGACGCATGGCGGCCGCCTTGAGGTCCATGCCGGAACAAAAGGCGCGGCCTTCACCCCTCAGCACGACCACTTGGAGGTTGGCATCCGCCTCAAGCGTTCGACATGCCGCTTCGAGGTCGGCCGTGAGTTGGTCGTTCACCGCATTTAAGGATGCTGAACGATCCAGGGTCAGAAAGGCCACTGCCTCCTTTTTTTCAATATAGAGAGTGTCCCATTCCATGCTTTCCTCCACCGGGCTTTTTCCTGTTTCTTTCACAGCATACCAAGCTCCACTGACTTTACCAGCAGCTTCCGGTATATAGACCGCTCAGGGAGAAAGAAGCGCACCCATGGCAAAACATACACTGGACCAACTACTCGAAAGACTATCGTCCGGAGACAGTCGAGCGCTGGCTCGTCTGATGACCCTGGTAGAACGAGAAGATGGCAGGCTGGGCCGTATTCTGGAGGCCATAGGGCCCAGGCAAGGCCACGCCTGTACGATAGGGGTTACCGGCCCTCCGGGTGCCGGCAAGTCGAGTCTGGTAGACGGGCTGACGACGCTGATGCGTCAGGCCGGAGAAACGGTTGGGATTGTTGCCATTGACCCATCGAGCCCCTTTACCGGTGGTGCGTTGCTAGGCGACCGGATTCGGATGACGAAGCATTATCTTGACAGCGGCGTCTTCATTCGGAGTATGGCGACGCGCGGCAGTCACGGCGGGCTGTCCCGCGCGACCAAGGACGTCATTAAGCTGATGGATGCGGCCAGCCTGGATTATATTCTGGTTGAGACGGTCGGCGTCGGGCAGACGGAATTGGACGTCATGGGCACGACCGATACCGTGCTGGTGACGCTCGTACCGGAAGCCGGTGACGGCGTTCAGGTCATGAAAGCCGGGCTGATGGAGATTGCGGATATCTTTGTCGTGAATAAGGCGGACCGAGACGGGTCGCAGCGGATGATGACCGAACTCAGCCTGATGCTGGAGTTGAAATACAGTAATCGTCCGGCAGAGGAGTCGGCGCAGGCGCCCTGGCGCATCCCCGTGCTGGCGACGCAGGCGATTAACGGGACGGGCCTGCCGGAGCTGCGGCAAGCCATACGGGATCATCATCAGTCGTCCCTTGCGTCCGGAGAGCTGACCCGCCGCCGCTCGGAGCGTCGGCGCGAGGAACTCATTACTCGAGTCGAATATGAAGTCCGCAAACGCTTGACCGCCGGAGCCCAGACCGATCCCGAGCTGTCGCGCTATTTTGACGCGGTTGGTGCCGGAACGCTCGATCCCCATACCGCGTCGCATCAAATCCTGGAAAGCTCCGCGCTTCGAGACGAAGCCGGGCCTCACGTGTAAGGAGGGAGTTATGAAGGCCGCAGTCCTGTACGAACTCAGCACCCCACTCCGGGTAGAAGAGGTTGACCTCGACAATCCCAAATCAAAAGAAGTGCGGGTCAAGATTGCCGCGAATGGTGTCTGCCATAGCGACTATTCCATGATCCATGGCGTCCTTCGCTCCCCGCTGCCCGTTGTGCCTGGGCATGAAGGTGCTGGCGTTGTCGAAGAAGTCGGGCCGGACGTGACGATGGTCAAGTCCGGCGACCATGTGGTTCTGTCTTTCGCTCCCTACTGCGGGCACTGCTATTACTGCGCGCAGGGCAGCCCGGTCCTGTGCGTGAATATGCGAACGATTATGGGCAAAGGCGCTCTCCTGGACGGCACCTGTCGGTTGAGTAAAAACGGACAGAAGATCCATCACGCCGCCGGTCTATCGAGCTATGCGAAATACGCGGTGGTGCCCGAAATCGCCTGTGTCAAAATCCCGGACGATGTGCCGCTCGACAAAGCCTGTCTGGTTGGCTGCGGCGTCATGACCGGGGTCGGGGCCGCCATCAATACCGCCGCGGTCAGGCCCGGCACGAGCGCCGTGGTCATAGGCTGTGGAGGGGTGGGGTTGAACGTGATTCAAGGCTGCGCGCTGGCGGGGGCGAGCATTATTATCGCGGTTGACCTGATGGACAATAAGCTTGAGTACGCCAAAGAGTTTGGCGCGACCCATACCGTGAATCCGTCCCGGGACGATCTGACCAAGACCGTGCGGGGGCTGACTGACGGGCGCGGCTCGGATTACGCTTTTGAAGTAATTGGTCTGGGCAAGACCATTGAACAAGCCTACGCCTGCACCCGACAGGGGGGCAGTACGATTGTTGTTGGCGCACCGGCGCGTGAAGAGACGGTGACGATCCCCGCGTTCAGTCTGCTCAACGAGAAAAAGATTCAGGGTTCGGTCTACGGTTCCTCTCGTCCGCATGTCGATATGCCGCGCCTGATTGAGCTGTATATGAACAACAAGCTCAAACTCGACGAGCTGGTGACCCGCACCTACTCTCTGGACGAAGTCAACGACGCCATGACCGCGCTGGAGAAAGGCGAAGTCGCCCGGAGCGTGGTCGTGATGTAAAAGATGGGCTGAAGAAGGAGGCCGCCTTTTTTTATCTCGCCCGCTCAGGGGCTGAGCCCGAGCCCTCAGCCGCGCGGATGATACCTCCGGTGTACCTCGCGTAAGCGTGCACTCGCCAGGTGGGTATAGATTTGCGTGGTGGCGATATCGACGTGCCCCAGCATGGACTGGACCGCCCGCAGGTCCGCTCCACCCTCAAGCAGATGCGTCGCAAAGGCGTGTCGCAGGGAGTGGGGATAGACGGGACCGCTTTCAGGATTGTGCCTGGCGTAGCCTTTGATCATCGCCCAGAATGCCTGACGGGTCAGTGGCTTTCCGGAGCGAGTCAGGAAAATATAGTCGCTGCTGCGCTGCTTCAGCAGGACCGGGCGAACGGTGTCGAGGTAGCGCTGGAGCTGCGAGAGCGCCCGAGTCCCCAGGGGGACGAGGCGTTCCCTATTGCCCTTGCCCCGCACCCGGACGAAGCCCGCTTCCCGGTTGACCTGAGAGACTGTCAGCTGAACCAGTTCGGAGACGCGCAGGCCGGTCGCGTATAACACTTCGAGCATGGTCTGGTTCCGCATGCCGAGCGGGGTCGCCGCATCTGGCACCGAGATGAGTGCGTCTACCTGTTCCTGGGAAGGAACGTGGGGCAGGGCGCGGCCAAACTTGGGCAGATGGAGCAGGGCGGTTGGATTCTTGCCGGGCAGTTCGTTTTCCCGTTGGAGGAAGCGGTACAAGCCGCGAAGCGCGGTTAAGACTCGGGATTGGGTACGGGTTGACACGCCCTGATCGTGCAGGGTGCTGAGAAAGCCAACGATATGGCGCGAACCGGCCTGTCTGACATCCGCAATATCTTGGGTCGATAAATAGGCACAGAATCGGTGGAGGTCCCGGCTGTAGACCTCTACCGTACGCGGCGTTAAGCCCTTTTCTACGGTGAGATGCCCCAGAAAGGTGTCAAGCAGCGTGTCACTCTGGGCACTATTTTGGTGAGAGGGGGAGGCCTGGCGAGCAACGGCAGGCTGCATCATGCCGCTTCCTCATGGCTCCGCAGCCGGCCTTGCAACTCTGCCAGCACCCGGTCGGGATTCCCCACTTTCGCGCCTGTCCCATCAGTCACGTAGAACACATCAAGGACCTGATCGACGTTGGTTGTGATCTTCGCCAGGTGGATCACGAGGCCGAGTTGAAACAGGGCGTGGGTCACCTCGAATAAGAGCCCGATCCGGTCCAGCGCCGTGACATCGACCAGGGTATAGGTTGGCGACGTGGTGTTATCAATCGTAATCTCGGTCCGCAGGCGTGGGCGGGAGCGTTGCAGAAACGCCGGTGGCCTGGCCGCCTGAAGCAGGTCCTCAACCGTTCGCTCGCCGTGTAAGACGGCGTTCAGCCGCGTATAAAATCGGGCCCAGGTATCTTCTGAGAGCAGCATGTCTTGACGGTCCAGGTGTGACAGCCGAAAGACATCCAAAGCAATGCCTTGCCGGCTGGTGCCTCTGACTCTGCTGGTGAAGGCGCGTGCTCCGGAAATACTGAGGCTGCTGACGGTGAGAACGCCGGCGAGCATGGAAAAGAGTCCTGGGCGATCACGGGTGACCAGGGTGAATTCACTATACTCCTGCTCTGGAAAGTGGTGCAGGCTGGCGCGGTAGGGAGCCTCAGACTCTGCCTGGATAAAACGGCTCATGAGCTGAAAATGCTCTGGAACCGCATCCTCCGGGGTCGTCAGGAAATAACTGTCCGGCATTGCGGTCAGGAACTGGGAGAGCTGATCGACCGCTGCTTCTGCGGCCAGATGGTGGCGAATACGATCTTTCCGGCGCTGGAGACGGGCGCCTTGATCCTCCTCAACCAGCGCTCCCGTTTCCAGGCGCTCCAAGGTGCGTAGATAGAGTTCGTTAAGGAGCCCCCCCTTCCAGCTATTCCAGACCTTGGGGCCAACGGCCTTCATATCGGCAAACGTCAGCAGATAGAGCCGCTTTAAGCACCCGGGATTCTCTACCGTCCGGGCGAAATCGGCAATTTGCGCGTCGTCTGAAAGATCGCGCCGTTGGGCAATATGAGACATAAAGAGATGCTGGCGGACGAGGACCTGCCACTCGTGCGCCTCATCTGGCGGCAGTTGCCAGCGTCTGGTGGCCGCATCCACCATCTCGGCACTCCGGGCGGAATGCTCAACGCCAAACCCCTTGCCGACATCGTGGAAGAGCATGGCCAGGCATAAGAGGTCCACCCGGTCAATCTCACGCATGACCTGGGTCAGGAGCGGTAGACTGTCTTTATATTCGCCGTCGCGCAAGCGTTCGAGTTCTGCCACGCCATGCAAGGTATGCTCGTCGATGGCATAGATGTGGTAGAGGTCGCGCTGCGTTCGCCAGCGTAAGTGCCCAAACTCGGGTAACAGCCATTCGAGCAGGCCGACTTCGTGCATCGCATGCAGGGTTGGGGCAACCCGCTGCTTCCAGGATAAAATGGCGAGAAAGGCGTCCCGTACCTCGGGCTGGCTGGCCGATTCCGGTGGGAGCTTGGTCAGCGCCTGACGAATCATCTGCTTGGTTTCACGGCTACACGCGACGCCGTGACGTTGAGCGTCATGAAAGAGCGTCACGAGATTGAGCGGCTCCTGGGTGAGCATCTCGGGCTTGGTCACATGCAGGGTCTGGTCAACAATACGGATGCCCTCACGGATGTCCCGACCCCGCGGGCGGCCCAAGAAGTTGAAGAGTCGCGACGGTGTGACACAGCGCTCAAACATGAATCGGGTAAAATCGTGAATGGTCGTGACGTGCTGGTAGTAGGTCCGCATGAACTGGGTAGCGTCCGAAAAGCCGCACGCCGGGGCGAGCTGATCTTGATGCTCAAAGGTCAGCGTGTCCTGCTCTGTCCGCTCCAGAAGATGGAGTCCGTTCCGTACCCGCCACAAGAAATCCTGGGCTGCTTCTACCGCGGCCAGGGTCGATTCCGAGACCACGCCTTTGACGATAAGCTCGCGCCAATTGGTGAGCTTGAATTTTACTTTGGCCAACCACCAGGCGGTATGCAAATCGCGCAACCCGCCGCAGCCCTCCTTCAGGTTTGGTTCGAGCAGATAGAGCGAATTGCCGTGGCGCTGGTGGCGGGCGCGGCTCTCTTCGGCCTTTGCCTGAAAAAACTGTTCGGTCCGCTTCTCCACCAGGTCTCGGTTCATGACGGTCTGAAACTCACGGGCCAAGGACTCTTCCCCACACAGATAGCGACTATCGAGCAGGGAGGTTTTAATTTCGAAATCCCGACTCGCATGCCGGAGGCATTCCCGAATATTGCGAACCGCATGGCCAACCGTCCAGCCCGCGTCCATCAGACTGTAATACAGGGTTTCCCACACCGTCTCGGCATAGGGAGTGATTTTCCAGTGGTAGAGGAAGAGCAGATCAATGTCAGAATGCGGATTCAACTCGCCGCGGCCATAGCCGCCCAGGGCAAACAGACTACAGCGTTGGCTGAGGCTGGTGTAGCGACGCGTGTAGAGACGGGTCGCGGCGGTAAAGACGTACTGCACGAGCTGATCGATCAGGGCGGTGTGGAACTCGACCACCGATCGTCCACTCTGACTACTTGCCTGATGCTGTACCAGCAATTCGTGGACCTGGGTGCGATAGGTACCGGCAATCCGACTGAGGTTCCAATCGGGATCAAGTTCCACGTCCGGGTCTGACGAGGGGAGGGGCGGCAGTGCAATGAGAGTGGGAGATGTGTGTTGCTGGTCGGTGTCCATGATACGCTATCTTTCCTGGCGAGGCGGACTCACAGGCTTTCCATACGTGGTAACTCTTCTTTGATAAATCGGGCAATCCCTTGAAAAAGTCCTTCGGCTATGGCTTCCCGATAGGTCGAGGAACGCAACAGCTTGCCCTGGACGCGGTGCGTCAAAAACGACACCTCGGCTAAGACGCACGGCATATGCGCTCCAACGAGCACATAGAACGGTCCTTTTTTTACCCCAAGGTTACGGACCTTTGAGTGACGTTTGGCAACCTGGGTCATCATAGAGGTCTGGAGGGCACGAGCAAGGGCAATCGACTCTGGTTCGTTCCCAGTATGATGGAGATCGCTCAAAATAAAGTATAAGTCGCTTCCTGGCGCCATGCCATTTTCAAGACTTGCCAATCCTGGTGGCGTCAGGCCATTTTCACGCCGCGCCAGTCGTTCGGTAGCCCGATCATTGGTATTATTCAGATAATAGGTCTCCACTCCTTGGAGGTGAGGATTTTCACTGGCATTGGCGTGAATCGAAATAAAAAGGTCGGCCTTCATCGCATTAGCTTTGGCCGTGCGTTCCGGCAGGGGAATAAAGACGTCCCGCTCTCGCGTATAGAGTACTTTTACCGAGCGGCGGGACTCCAGCTTGAGGCGGGACTCCAGCTTTTTACCGAGTCTTTTGCTGATGGCCAGGACCACGGTTTTCTCTTTGAGGCCGCCAACGCCGATAGCCCCCGGATCACGCCCGCCGTGCCCGGGGTCAATCATAATCCGATAGGGCTGGGGCGCTTGGGCTTGCTCGGGCGGTTGGTCTACCTCGGTTTTCTTACTCTTCCCTTTGACATCAATAATGAGTCGATACGGCGAGTAGAGCGGAAAGGCGGTATAGCTCTCAATCTGTTCCAAATCGAGCACGACCCGGGCCGTCGTTGGCGAAAACTGGCCCGTCCGGATACGTTTGAGCAGGCCGTCATCCACGGGAATGGGTGCCCGCAGGCGAGGAGCAATACGCGTTGAGGAGAAATCTATGACAATCCGGGGCGGCCGGTCATGCGCCCGATTAGCCGCCACCCGGAAGTGGTTATACTCTGCTTGGGCCGAGAGGGTAATAATGACCCGGGTGTAATCCGGGACTGAGGTATGCCGTATTTCTTCGAGAGCGGGACGGGGCGGGGAGAGGGCAGAGGCGAAAGGGACGACACTCGCAAGAAGAACCGTCCATAGTCCCCACCGAAACACCCCACCGACCATGGGTAGAACTTATGTCCCAAATTCCCAGGATGCAAGATAGCGCTTCTGCTCCGGTGTCAGCCGGTCGAGCTGGATGTCCATGCTGGCGAGTTTGAGGCTGGCGACCTGATCCTCAATCTCTTTAGGCACGGCATGCACGTTGGGTGTCAGGTCTTCCTGATTTTCCACCGCCCACCGCACGGTTAACGCCTGCGTCGCAAAACTCATATCCATCACGGCCGGTGGGTGTCCTTCCGCCGCGGCAAGATTGACGAGCCGACCCTCGCCAATGACATAAATGCAGCGTCCACCAGCAAGATGATATCCGTCCACGTTTGTGCGGACATTCCGTTCCACTCTTTTGGCCATTTTCTTGAGCGCTTTAATATCGATCTCAACGTCAAAATGACCCGAGTTGCACAGGATAGCGCCGTCTTTCATGCGCAGAAAATGCTCTTTGCGCAGCACGCTGGTGTCGCCGGTCACGGACACGAACAGCTCTCCCTCGCGAGCCGCCTCACGCATGGGCATCACCCGGAAGCCGTCCATGGCGGCTTCGAGTCCACGAATCGGGTCGATTTCCGCCACGATAACCTGTGCCCCCAGCCCGCGGGCGCGCATGGAGACCCCCTTGCCGCACCAACCGTAGCCGGCGACCACGACGGTCATGCCGGCCAGCAGGATATTGGTCGCCCGCAGAACCCCGTCCAGGGTGGACTGTCCGGTTCCGTAGCGGTTATCGAACAGGTGCTTGGTGGTGGCGTCGTTCACGGCAATGACCGGGAATTTCAGGACGCCGTCCTTTTCCATGGCACGCAGCCGGATGACGCCGGTGGTGGTTTCCTCCATGCTGGCACACATCTGCGGAGCGCGGTCGGCGTACTTCTTGTCCGTATGCAGCAGCGAGACCAGATCGGCGCCGTCGTCCAAGGTCACGCTGGGCTGGTGAGCCAACGCTTGATGCAGGTGGGCATAATAGCTCTTGTTATTCTCTCCGCGAATCGCAAACGTCGGAATGCCCTCGTGTCTGACCAGGCCGGCGGCAATATCGTCTTGGGTGGACAGCGGGTTAGAGGCGCACAGGGTGACGTCGGCGCCACCAGCCTTGAGGGTTCGCATCAGATTGGCAGTCTCGGAGGTGACGTGCAGACAGGCCGCCAGGCGAACGCCTTTGAGGGGTTTCTCGCGTGAAAAAATTTCTCGCACCTGACTCAGGGCCGGCATGTTCTGGTCGGCCCACTCATAGCGCCGCTTGCCTTCCCTGGCCAGCTTCGGATCTTTGATATCGCCTCGGCTTGTACGCATGTTTCCTCTTTCTCTCTCATTCGGTTATGGCTATGCAGTTGCCGCGGTACGCTTGAGGGTCTCGACACGGTCAATGCGCTCCCAGGGAAAGAAGCCATTCTCTGCTGGCCGGCCGAAATGGCCATAGGCCGCGGTCTCCCGATAAATGGGACGTTTCAAATCGAGCGTTTTGATAATTGTGGCGGGCCGCAGGTCGAACTCCTGACGGACGATTGCGGATATGCGTTCCTCCGGTAAGACACCCGTGCCGAAGGTATCAACATAGACGCCGACCGGTTCCGCCACGCCGATCGCATAGGCGAGTTGCACTTCACAGCGTGTGGCTAAACCCGCGGCTACAAGATTCTTCGCAATATAGCGCGCCATATAGGCGGCTGAGCGGTCTACCTTGCTGGGGTCTTTGCCCGAAAACGCGCCACCGCCATGCCGGCCGTAGCCGCCATAGGTGTCGACGATAATTTTCCGTCCGGTGAGGCCGCAGTCGGCGTATGGGCCACCATTGACGAAACGCCCGGTCGGATTCACCAGAAACGTGGTCTTCTGATCCAAAAACTCCGGGGGAATAACGCGTTTCACGACTTCTTCAACAATGGCCTCTTTGATCGTGTCATAGGCCGCGTCAGGGTCGTGCTGGGTTGAGATCAGGACCGTATCGGCCCGAACCGGTTTGCCATCTTGGTATTCCACCGTCACCTGCGACTTGCTGTCCGGCCGCAGGAAGGGCAGCTCGCCCCTTTTCCGTATTTCGGCCATTTCCTGGACCAGGCGGTGGGCCGTATAAATGGGAAACGGCATATAGTCTTTGGTTTCGTCGCAGGCAAAGCCGAACATCATGCCTTGGTCGCCCGCGCCCTGTTCCTTGTGGAGACCTTTCCCCTCGGATACCCCCTGATCAATGTCCTCAGACTGCTGGCTGAGCGCGGTCAGCACGGAGCAGGTGTCGGCGTCAAAACCGAGGGAAGAGTCAGTGAAGCCGATGTCGCGCACGATCTGGCGGGCGACATCCATGACAAAATGATAGCTGGTCTGGGCTTTGGTCGTGACTTCACCCGCCACGACGATCATACCGGTTTTGACGAGCGTTTCGCACGCCACACGGCTGTCCGAGTCTTGTTCGAGTAAGGCGTCCAGGATGCCGTCCGAGATCTGATCACACATTTTGTCCGGGTGGCCCTCTGAGACCGATTCGGACGTGAATAAATACTCTTTCCCCGTCATAGTTTTTCTCCTTGGCGTGATGCCGCCCGTACCCTAAACGGCTGGGCGCATATAATAGAATCCCCTTCTGAGCGTCAAGGGGTAGAAAGTGGCGGTCCGGAAGAGGGTATTTATTCTTCGTCAAAACGATTGGCGACGAGGCGGGTGAGGGTCGAGAGCGCCTCGTCTGCATCCACGCCCTGAATCTGGAGCTCAAGGACACTGCCCTGCGGAGCGCCGAGGGTCAGCAGGTCGAGGACGCTGCGTCCATTCGCCGTTTGTCCCTCCCAGCTGACGGTGACCTCAACCTCGAGATCTTTGAGGGCCTTGACGAAGGCCGCGGCCGCGCGGGCGTGTAAGCCCATTGCGTTAAGCAGGGTGAGCCGGGTTTGGAGGTGGGAGGTCATGCCGGTGTACTTTGCCGTTGCCTGTCACGGTGCTGAATCCGAACGGTATAGTCCCACGCCTGGAGCTGTCTGCCCAATTCTTCGGCGATGACGACCGAGCGGTGCTGGCCACCGGTACACCCGATGGCCAGAGTGAGATAGCTTTTGCCCTCTCTGGCATAGAGAGGGAGTGTCGATTTGAGTAAGGCCGACAGCTGGCTCAAAAAGAGAACGGTTTCCTCTTGGCCGAGGACGAACTCGACGACGGCGCGCTCCGTACCGGTCTTATGCCGGAGGGCATCGACAAAAAAGGGGTTGGGTAGAAAACGGACGTCCAGCATAATATCGGCATCGATGGGCACTCCGTATTTATAGCCAAACGACTCGACGGTAATAAGGAGGGGCTGTGGGGAGTGGGGATAGCGTTCAATATGTTGAAGGAGGGCCTCCCGCAGCTCGTGCACGGTATACGCAGACGTATCCATAACGAGGTCTGCCGCTGCGCGCAGTCCGGCGAGCTGTTCCTCTTCGGTCCGAATCCCTTGGAGGACTCCCCCGTCTCCGGCAGCAGGGTGGGGACGGCGGGTTTCGCTAAAGCGCCGCACGAGGACGTCGGCGCTGGCTTCAAAATACAGAATCTTGATCTGGTGGCCCTGTTTGCGCAGTCCTTCAAGGACCGTCGGATATTCGTGTAGAAAAATACGCTCGCGCAGATCAATCCCCAGGGCCACGCGGCCAATATGTTCCTGATTATTTTCGCTGAGCTCAAGAAATCGGGGGATGAGGGTGACCGGGAGATTATCGATGCAGTAGAATCCACGATCCTCAAGGACGCGGATTGCGGTACTTTTCCCCGAGCCTGATAAGCCCGTAACGACAACGACCTGCATAGCTGTCCTTGCCGGGTGCTGCCTCCCCACTAAAGATTGTTGTCTTCCTCACAGATCATCCGGTGTAAATCTGCTTGGCTGCCGCCCTGGAGCAGGCGTTCTCGAAACGCCTTGTCTTTCAAGAGGCGAGAGACCCGAGCCAGGGCCTTGAGGTGGACGCCGGCAGAATCCTCTGGCGCAACCAGCAAAAAGAACAACCGCGTCAGCCCGCCATCAAGGGAGCTACAGTCCACCCCGTGTGAACTCAGGCCAAAAACGGCGACGACATCTTTGAGGCCGGACAACTTCCCGTGCGGGATGGCAATACCTTCGCCAATGGCCGTAGTGCCGAGACGTTCACGGTCCAGGAGAACGGCGACCAACTGCTCGGCGTCGACACCTTGTGTATGCTGGGCGAGGTGTTGGGCAAGCTCACGCAGGATATCGGTCTTTGTGCGACCCTGGAGCTGGGGGAGAATGGATTCTTGGCTGAGGATATCAACGACACGCATGGGAGTGTTCCTTGTTACACATAGGACTGTCGCCTAGCGGGCGTACTTCCGCTTGGCAGAGGAAAGAATATTGAGGCCCTCTCTATACTTGGCAACGGTCCGGCGGGCAATCTTGATATGACTGCGGGACAGCGTTTTTGCAATCTCTTCATCACTCAGGGGTTTATACGGGTCTTCCTGATCAATCAGGGTGCGAATTTGGGCCTTTACGCTTTCTGCCGAAACGTCTTGCCCATAGTGGCTCTTCAGCCCGGTGGTGAAGAATTTTTTGAGCGGGTACAACCCGCGTGGCGTGGCAATATACTTGCCCGCAATGGCCCGACTGACCGTTGACTCATGAGCGCCGATGTCATCCGCGACATCGCGCAGCACCAGTGGGCGCATATGGGAAATACCATAGTTCAGAAAATCCTGTTGGAATTTTACCAGACTCTCGGCCACCATGAGTAGGGTCCGCTGGCGTTGGTGAATACTCTTAATCAGCCAGGCGGCGGCACGCAGTTTCTCCTGGACATACTCTTTTGCCTCGCCGTCTTGGGTGAGTAAATGGCGATACGCATTACTCACCTTGAGACGCGGCAGACCCTCTTCGTTGAGCGTCACCCGATACTCATCTCCGATCTTATGGACATACACATCCGGGGTGACGTAGCGGATATCTCCGTCACCGTAATTACGTCCGGGCTTGGGTTCAAGGGCCGTAATGAGCTTAATCGCCCGCTGGATTTCTTCCGTCGGGACGTTGAGTGCTTTTGCCAGCCGATCATACCGCCGCCCTTCAAGGGTCTGGAGATGGTGTTGGACGATCGTTGTGGTTAAACAGAGCAAGTATGTTTCAACCGCTTCTCCCTCGTGCTGGGTAGCGTGCAGTTGTAACAGCAGGCATTCCTGGAGGTCTCGTGCGCCGACTCCAATCGGGTCGCACGACTGAACAATCCGCAAGACCCGTTCAACCTCCTCGGGCCTGGCGTCTGCGCTCTCTGCGAGTTCCTCGACGCTGGCCTCCAGATAGCCATCAACGTCCAGATTCCCAATGATCAGAGAGGCGAGATATTCTTCTGTTTCTGTCAGAGTGCGGAAGCGTAGCTGCCAGGTGAGATGTTCGGCCAGCGACTCTGCGCGGGGCAAGCGATCCTCTGGAGCATTTTGACGCTCACCATCCGCGTCTTCGTCTCCAGTTGGAGGAGGGGCCAGCATGTCGTTATTGTTATTATAGGTGCTGAGATAGGTCTGCCAGTCAATCTGGTCCTTTTCCGTGTTCGCCTCTTGTGTGGCGGCCTGGGTGGGTTCTTCGCCATGGCCGCGGCCGTCGTCAAAAATAGCCTCGTCCTCGGTCACGCGTTCAATGACCGGATTCTCCGCCAACTCTTCATCAATGAGCGTATCCAGTTCTCCGCGGGGCAGTTGCAGAATTTTGATGGCTTGACGCAACTGAGGCGTCATCACCAGTTTTTGGGTCAATTTCTGAGTCAGTCTGAGGTCTAACCCCATACAACTCCACCCTTGTCTTCAGTCACTAGAGGCGGAAGCGCTCTCCCAGGTAGATCTCCCGAGCGCGACTGCTCTGCGTGATTTCCTGGGGTGTTCCCTCCTCAAACACACTGCCATCGCTCAGAATATAGGCGCGATCACAAATGCTCAGCGTCTCTCGAACATTGTGGTCGGTGACAAGAACACCGATTCCGCGTTCGCGTAATTGCGTGATGATTTCTTGGATATCAACAACCGAAAGCGGATCGATTCCGGCAAAGGGTTCGTCAAGGAGCATAAAGGCCGGCGACATCACCAGCGCACGAGAAATTTCTACCCGACGTCGCTCCCCTCCAGAGAGTGAGTCCGCCCGATTGGCTGCCAGATGGCTAATCCCCAACTCTGTCAGTAGCTCAGCCAGGCGCTCTTCCCGCTGCGCCTTGCTGAGCGATGTCGTCTCCAGAATAGCCATCACATTTTCCGCTACGGTCAACTTTCGGAAAACCGACGGCTCTTGGGGCAGATAGGTCACCCCACGGCGTGCCCGCTTATGCATAGGCAAGGTCGTAATCTCGTCATCATTATAGTAGACTTCACCCTTATCGGGTCGAATAATACCGACGATGATCGAAAAGGTCGTTGTCTTTCCGGCGCCGTTGGGACCGAGTAAGCCCACCACTTCGCCGCCTTTGACGCGAACGCTGACATCGCGCAGAACCGCGCGTTTCCCATAGGTTTTCCACAAGCCTTCGGCTTGGAGAACTGGCGTATCACTCACTCCACTATTCTTTCCTTGATCGTCTCTCTCAGCAGTCTCACCACAACGGCTCCCCTGGCCCCCTAGTCGGGAATAAGGACCATATGGGCCTGCCGCTTTCCCTTTCCGCCCTTCACAATACTGCGATTCTCGTCCAGAAAGACAGTCACGATATCTCCCTTGACTTGGTTGGGACCCTCCTGAAGAACCGCGTTCCCCCTAAGCGTGACCGTGCGCTTTTTCTGATTAAAAACCGCTTTGCGGCTCGTGGCGCGCCGTTCGCCGGAAGTAATTTCGACCCTCCCCTCGGCAACAATATGCTTGAGCCGTTGCTGCGCCGAGGTATTCGTGGCTGTTGGTGCGGGGTCTTCATACAGCACAGTCAGCCTATCGCTCTTTAACGTCATATCACCCTGGGTCACCACCACATTCCCGCGATACTGGATACGCTTCTCCTCATAGAAGAATTCGAGGTCGTGCGAGCGAATATGAATGGGATCTTTTCGCGAGGTGAGTGACAGGGAATCCGCAAAGGTCGCGGCCGAATCCTGGACTGCGCGGTCGGTTGAGTCTTGTCGGGCGTCTTCGGCTGCCAGCGTCAACGGCGACAGGAACAAGGGGATGACAAGGATTGCGGGAAGGACCACCCAGCCGGTCCCCACCAATGTTGAGCGCATTATCCGGACTCCCGTGTCACCGTCGTATAGACTTCTGCATTCAGGGTCAGTTGCTTGGTATCAACGGCGACCGTATAGCCTTTGCCTTCAAGCGTAAATCCTTGACCGACAACGTGCATGACCCCGTCCGAGGATATGGTGTTTTTCTGGCGGTCGTAGGTTGCTTGATCGGTTTTTAGGGAAATATCTCCCATCTGTATCTCCAGGTTGCCCCGGAGCTCGATGTGGAGTAACTCTGATTCCCCGTCCAGGTGGACTGTGCCTTCCTGACAGCGTAATGCGAGCGCTTCGCCATCGCCGAAATAGAGCGAAACTTCAGGAGTGTCAATGACGACGGCGTTGGTGTCCGCAAAATAGCGCGCCTGCCGGGCCACAATTTCCCACACTTTTTTGCCGTCCTGCATCTTCACCCGTCGGAACTCCGTCATGCGTTGGACCATCGTCTCTTCGGCGGCATCCGAGGTCGAGAGTTCGTCGATGAGCCGCGCGGTCTCTGGGTCTTTTCCCACCTGAGAGCTGAGATAGCCCAGGATAAGGATGAGCCCGAGGACCGTAATGCCCAGCATAAAGCGGATTTGATGACGACTCATGACGGTGTTCCAGCGGTCGTGGACAGCCTATCACCTCTCCTGAACGAATCAAAGAAGAGCAGGCCGAGGGGTGGAACGCGGAATGGCGACGGCGCGACCGAGACGGTCGTTACAAAGAGTAATCGTGTCCAGCATCTCGTGTCTATTGGAGGACACGATCACTCTTTCCGGGCTGCCGGCACATTCTTGATCAGACGGTCGAGGTCAACCAACGTGTGTAAAAGGGACTCAAGGCGGGCCAGCGGAAAGACCGTGGCACTATCGCTCAAGGCCCGCTCCGGCTCCTCGTGGACCTCCATAAACAGACCGTCAACCCCTGCCGCCACCGCTGCCCGGGCCAGCGGTGGGATAAACTCCCGCTGACCTCCGGACATTGTGCCCTGTCCCCCCGGTAGTTGAACGCTATGGGTTGCATCATACACAACCGGATAGCCGCAACGGGCGAGGATGGGCAGCGAGCGCATGTCAGACACAAGATTATGGTATCCAAAAGAAGCCCCCCGTTCCGTCAGCAGAATACGCCGGTTGCCGGTCGAGGCGATTTTTTGGGCGACATATTCCATGTCGGACGGAGCGAGGAATTGACCTTTCTTGATATTCACGGCCCGCTGGCTGTGGCCCGCCGCCAGGAGTAAATCGGTCTGACGACATAAAAAGGCGGGAATCTGGAGAATATCAACGACCTCTGCCGTAGCCGTGACCTCCCGGGGTGTATGGATATCCGTCAGGAGCGGCACACCCAACTCGTGTTTGACCGCAGCCAGAATATTCAGCCCCTCCTCCATGCCAAGCCCGCGGAAAGAGGTGTGGGAGGAACGGTTTGCCTTGTCGTATGAAGATTTATAAATAAATGGGACGTGCAGGCGTGCGGTTAACGAACGGAGTGCTTCCGCATGCCGCAGCGCCGAGTCCCGGTCCTCAATCACACACGGACCCGCGATCAGCACAAAGGGCGTACCGCCGCCAAAAGTGAGCGAACCAACCGACACTGCCGGCGGAGAGTACTCTCTACAGGTCAATGCCGAGCTCCCTCAGCCTGGAGAAGCGGCGACTGAAGGGAGGCAAAGTGCCGCTGTATCCCCGCCTGGATAAACCCGCTGAACAGAGGGTGGCATTCAAACGGACGGGAGATGAACTCCGGATGAAACTGCACCCCGACAAACCAGGGATGATCGCGTAACTCGATCGCCTCGACCAAGGCGCCGTCGGGAGAGAGACCGCTAAAAATCATGCCCTTGGAAGCGAAGCGTTCACGGTAGGCGTTGTTGAACTCATACCGATGGCGGTGGCGTTCGGCGATTTCTTTTTGCGTATACAGGCTCAGAGCCAGGCTCTGGTCGGCCAGCACACAGGGGTAGGCACCGAGCCGCATGGTCCCGCCTTTCTCAACGATCTCCCGTTGCTCATCCATGAGCGCAATAACCGGAGCGGGTGTGGTGTCATCGACTTCGGTCGAATTCGCTTCTTCAAGGCCACACACATGCCGGGCGAATTCGACCACCGCCATCTGCATGCCAAAACAAATCCCTAAAAAGGGAATGTGGTTCTCCCTGGCGTACCGAATCGCGGCAATTTTCCCCTCTGCTCCTCGCCGCCCAAAGCCCATGGGCACAAGAATGCCATCGGCCTGTTGCAGGGATTCCGGAAAGATATCGTTTTCGAGCTGTTCCGAGTCGATATGGACGATATCGACTCGACAGTTATTGGCAAAACCCCCGTGAGCGAGCGCCTCGTTGATGCTCTTATACGAGTCCACGAGTTCAACATACTTCCCAACCATCGCAATGCTGATGTGGTCGGTTGGGTTACGAAACGTCTGAACAATGGTTTCCCAGCGGCTCAGATTGGGTGAGCCCGTCCACATATTGAGCTTCTCCACGATCCGTTCGTCAAGGCCCTCCTGGTGAAAGACCAGGGGCACTTCGTAGACACATTCCACATCTTTCGCCGTAATCACCGCGCTTTCGTCAACATTACAGAACAGAGCGATCTTGGCTTTGACGTTCGGTTCCAGATAACGGTCCGTGCGGCACAGCAGCAGGTCGGGCTGGATGCCCAAGCTGGTCAGCTCCTTGACGCTATGTTGAGTTGGCTTGGTCTTGAGTTCTCCGGCGGCAGAGATAAAAGGCACGAGCGTCAGGTGAATATATAGGACGTGCTCCTTGCCCCAGTCCCAGCGAAACTGACGAATCGCCTCAAGAAAGGGCAGGCTCTCGATATCGCCGACCGTTCCGCCAACCTCGCAGATAGCGACATCAAAGCCGTCTGCCGCGGTCAGGATACGCCGCTTAATCTCGTCAGTAATATGCGGAATAACCTGGACTGTGCCGCCCAAGTAGTCGCCCCGGCGTTCGCGGGCAATCACCGCGTCATAGACCTGGCCGGTGGTGAAGCTGTTCTTGCGCGTCATCCGGGTCGAGACGTAGCGCTCATAGTGACCGAGATCGAGGTCGGTCTCGGCCCCGTCGTCAGTGACAAAGACTTCCCCGTGCTGGAAGGGGTTCATCGTGCCTGGATCGACGTTGATATACGGGTCCATTTTGAGCAGGGTGACGGTCAGCCCGCGGCTTTCCAGCAGGCCGCCAATAGACGCTGCGGCGAGCCCCTTGCCCAGCGAGGACACCACTCCACCTGTGACGAAAATGAATTTTGTTTTTCGTCCATCCTTCCCAACATTATTCATCGCAATGCCTCCTCTGCACGGATGAGGTCCTCTGGGGTATCGACTTCTATGGTCGGACGTTCTGTTTGGGTCACACAGATTTTATACCCCCATTCGAGGGCACGCAGCTGCTCAAGTTTTTCGGCCTCTTCCAGCGGAGTCGGTGGTAGGGCAGTGAAGGTGAGCAGGAAATCCTTCCGATAGACGTACAGACCGATATGCCGGTAGGCCAAGACCTCCCCCTGGCTTTCGGACGCAGGCACCCCATCCCGATAGCATGGAATAGGGCTGCGGGAGAAATACAGCGCATAGCCGTTCCGGTCGGTGACGACTTTCACCACGTTCGGATTCCGCCACTCTTCCTCCTCGGAGATCGGTGTTTTGACCGTGGCCATAGTCGCCTCGGGAGACTCCTGGAGACGCACAATCGCATCTTCAACCATCCGTGGAGGGAAGAAGGGCAGGTCGCCTTGAACGTTCACAATAATGTCTGCGGCGAGTGGCTGGGCCGCCTCCGCGAGCCGGTCCGTCCCGGTCGGATGTGCGGAACTCGTCATGACCACGTCTCCACCAAAGTCCTGCACGGCGCGGGCAATGCGCTGGTCGTCGGTGGCAACAAGAACACGGTCCAGACCTTGCACGAGACGGGTCCTCTCGTACACGTGTTGGATCATGGGTGTGTGGCGAAGGAGAGCGAGAGGTTTTCCTGGGAATCGAGTTGATCCGTAGCGGGCGGGAATAATAGCAACAACTGACACGCTTGGAAGACCTCGGGACCAGCACGGCAAAGCCGCCGGGCCGTCGGAGGATCACTATACGGGAGAACCGCCGGAGCGTCAAACCGAACCCGCCGGGGCGGTGGTCTTTCCCTGCCGACACACCGGCCGGAGCGGGCAATGTGGACAGCGGGGGGTGCGAGCAACACAAATGGTAGCGCCCACATCCATAATGGCTTGGTTAAAGATATGGGCCTGCCCCTTGGGGGTCACCTGCCGGGCAACCGTCCAGAGAAAGCGGGGCGTACGCTGCTGGGGGGTCAGACCAAAAAACCGCCCCAGGACCCGAGCCGCGTTGGTATCCAGAATGGCGGCGTCTCTGTGAAAAGCGAAGCTTGAGACTGCTCCCGCGGTATACGGACCAATGCCGGGCAGTTTTGTCAGCTCTTCCGGGTTGCGTGGAAATTTACCCCGATGTTGGGTGACAATCTGTTGGGTGGCTTTGTGCAGATTCCGGGCCCGCGCGTAATACCCCAGACCGTCCCAGGCTTCACGCACCTGGGGCTCGTGCGCTTGTGCGAGGTCCTCTGCCGTAGGGTATTTCTGCAAGAACTTCTCGTAATACAGCAAGGCCCGTTGGACCTGGGTTTGCTGCAGCATGACCTCAGACACCAGAATGGCATAGGGGTCGCGCGTCCGTCGCCAGGGCAGGTCCCGTCCATACTGCCGATACCAGGTAATCAGGCGGCGTTGCAGCGCCCGGATGGTTGCCGGGTGGGCAATCGGCGGGTCCTTCCTCTGCTTTGCTCGGTCGGGCTTGGGTTTAGACGTGCGTGACACTGTGGACCTCTTGTGACAGAAACCGGGCGCTGGGGAAAGGGGGAAACGTGTCAACGTGTCAACATTTGCAGGGGCACGTTCACGCCTTTATTCGTCTTGACTCTGACAGGGAGAGCCAATAAGGTAGCGGCGCGTTCTACGGAGGAGGCAAGGCAGTCATGACGGGCCAGGAGAACTTAGAAAAAATGATTGCAAAGATCCTTCATCGCCACTGTGAGTTTGGCTGGGCGCACTACTACATTCCCAGCGAGAAATTCCCCAATTTAGTAGAAGAATTGCTCAAAGTCTTACAGCCTGCAGACGAAGCCGGGGAAGACGAACTGGTGAAACTCTTCCTGGAGTTGAGACGACATACTTCTGAGCAGGAACGCGTGGGTCAGCTCCTCACCCATTACCGGGTGCTGAGACGGAGCGGAGCCTCCTCCTAGCGCTGGTTTTCCGCAGAATCCCGCTCCGACTGCCGGTCTGTGTCGCGCCGTTCTTGGCTCGCCTGTTTGAGCAAAAGAGGTGTTCCGAGGGATTTGACAGCCCATCATCCGGCAGATAGGGCCTTCAGTGCATGAACGAACCGCAGCGCACCCGCCAGATTGTTGCTGGCCTCCTCTTTCTCTGTTTTCTGCTCTATTTTTTAGATCTCGGCCGCATCCCTTTTTACAATTACGAAGAGTCAAAAGAAGCCCTGATCGTCTGGGAAATGGTGAACGGCGGGGGGTGGATTCTCCCCCTCCGGAACGGGGTCGAACAGCCGCTCAAGCCGCCGCTGTTTCACTGGATTGGTGCCGCTGTCTCCCTGCTCACCGGCCAGGTGAGTGAGTTGGCAGTCCGCTTGCCCTCCGCCCTGTTTGCCACTGCAACGGTCCTGGCCACGTTTTTCTTCGGACGCGCGCTCTGGAACTGGCGCGTCGGGCTGCTGGCCGCTTTGATTCTGGCCACCTGCCCGGAATGGGCACGTTGGTCAATCAATGCGCGCAGCGATATGGTCCTGCTGTTTTTTCTGACAACCGCGCAGTTTTTCTTTTTTTGGGCCTTCCAGGAACGGGCGACACAACGACGGACGCTGTTCCTCTTCTACGCCAGCATGGGTTTTGCCGTCCTGGCCAAAGGACCGCTGGGGCTGCTGCTACCCGTCCTGATTGTGGGCACCTTTTTGTGGTGGACCGGTGAACTCGAGTTTCTGCGCCGCCTGCGTCTCGGCCAAGGGCTACTGATAGCGGGCGGTATTGCCGTGTCGTGGTACGTGCTGGCCCTCTTCCAAGGCGGCGGAGAGTTTTTCCAGCGCCAGATTCTGGATGAGAACGTGTTTCGATTTTTCGCCAGTGAGAAAGGCGGACCGAGCCGAGAGCACACCCTGCTGTATTATTTGCCAACCCTCTTTGTCGGGATGCTGCCCTGGAGCCTTTTCTTGCCTGCGCTTGGGTTTACGCTCTACCGATCCGGCGACATATGGCGGGAGAAGAAACAGCTCTACCTGTTCATCTGGGTAGGGGTTGAGTTTCTCTTTTTTACGCTGGCGTCCGGGAAACGCAGTAATTATATTCTGCCGCTCTATCCGGCTCTGGCCTTATTGCTCGGGTGGTGGTGGCAGGAATTGATAGAAGGGTCGCGAGTGTTGTCAGCACCCGCGCTCAAACGCGTCGTCCGAGGCTGCGCGCTTGCTCTGGGCGGTGCGGGAGCACTCATCCTCATTGTGCTGATCACTCACGGCGTCGGCTTTGATCTGGATCATCTGGTTTCCCCTTTCCTGCATCCCCGGGATCGGGCGAATCTGCCCATTGTCGCGCAGAGTTTACAAGGTCAGTTTCCTCTCGTGTGTATTTGGATTGCGCTGCTCGCCGGAGCAGCCGGCTGGTATATCTGGGGGTTGCGCCGAGACCGCTGGGTACCGGTCTTTGCCGCGTTGACGATTTCGATCTCTGCGTCGTTGTACTTTGCGAACGCCCTGTTTCATCCTCTCCTGGCCCAAGAGCGGACGTATAAACCCTTTATGCTGGGCGTGCGTTCCATGGTGCAGGACGCACCGCTGTATTTTTACCACCCCGCCTCTGACTATGGGGCCATCTTCTATGCTGACCGCCGTATTCCTGAAATGGGTCAACGTGCCCTCCAACAGCCCTCGGATGTCGAGCAATCTTACCCAGGGGTCAGACAGGGAGACGCGTCACAGACTGACGCTGCGCTATATTTACTCGTCCGTGAGACGGACTGGCCTGAGCTCTCAGAGAGCCAGCCTCATCTTGAGCGTCTGGTCACGAGTGAGGGCAAGGGACCGGACAAGAAACATCGCCTGGTGCTCGCCGCCTTGCTCCCTCGGCCCGAGCAAAATGGGGAGACGGGGACAACTGTCTTACCTGCTCCGTCCGAATCCGAAGAGCGGGCATTGCCTGAAGCATCTGATGAACCCGTAGACGAGAACTCCGCATCGTGAACCGCCGCCCGGTGCGTGCCGTTCATACTGTCGAGGAAAAGCTGTTGCAATCCCGCGTTCTCTTCTTTGGCGTGCTGCTTAGCCTTTTCTGTGGCCTGATATTCATCTGGGGTCTGGGTGACATCCCTTTTTACACCAAGGGGCAACCGCGTGAGGCGACTGTTGTCTGGGAGGTCTATCACAACGGGGACTGGATTCTGCCTTTGCGCAACGGCCATATCATTCCGTCCAAACCCCCGCTCTTTCACTGGCTTGGAACGTCGGCCGCGCTCGCCTTGGGTCAGTTGAGCGAATTCTCGATCCGTTTTCCTTCCGCGCTGCTGGCTCTGCTGGGTGTGCTCCTGACCTATCGGGTCGGTGCCGTCCTGTGGGGTGTTGAGGCCGGGCTGATTGCCGGTCTGACCCTGGCCACCAGCTTTGAGTGGGTCCGGGCCGCGACAACGGCCCGGGTGGATATGACGTTGACCTTCTTTATGGTCGCGGCCTTTTTTTCCTTTTGGTCCATGTATCGCAAGCAACGGGTCGGGTGGCTTGAGGCGCTCGGTTTCTTCTGCCTGCTCGGTCTGGCAACCCTGGCCAAAGGGCCGATTGGCGCGGTGCTGCCGGGGCTGGTTATCGGCGTATTCCTGTGCGTCAAACGCGACCTGCTGTTTGTCCGTCACCTGCATCTCGTCACCGGTGGTTTGCTGTTCCTCCTCATCGCCGGGTCGTGGTACGCGCTGGCCCTGTGGTACGGCGGTGAGGCATTTTTTGACAAGCAGATCATGAAAGAGAACTGGTGGCGGTTTTTTTCGAGCGAGTCGGCCGGCGCCGGGCACGTCCATCCCTTCTATTATTTTATTCCCAACCTGTTTCTGGGCATGGCTCCGTGGAGTTTTTTCTTTCCGCCGCTGCTCTATTTTTTATACCAATACCGGCAGGGCTGGGCCGAGAAGAATTTTACCTATCTGATTGTCTGGATCGTCACGATCTTCGTGTTCTATTCGGCTTCAAGCAGTAAGCGCACGGTCTACATCCTGCCTCTCTATCCGGCTATCGCCCTGCTGCTGGGAGCCTGGTGGCAAGAGCTTCGTCGAGGAGAGATTGATCTGCCTCCCGGCTTTCTCGCGCTGCTGCAGGCTGCCGGTGCTGTCTGCTGCGGGGTGATCGGTCTGGCCATGCTCGGTGTGATCGCCCAGGCTGGCGGGTTTGATCCGCTGGGTCTGATCCGACCGTTTCTGCACCCGAAAGACCAGAGCAATCTGCCCATGTTCACGGGTATTGTTGCCGGCCATCCCGGTGCGTTTACCGGCTGGTTTCTGGGCGTTGGTAGCGCCCTGGTCTTGTTGGTCTGGGGATTGCGACGCCAGTCCTGGGATCGCGTGTTTGGCGGACTAGTGGTGTTCACGACAAGTATCTTCCTGCTCATCAACCATGTGATTCAGCCCACTCTTGCCGCCGCACGGACTTTTCGGCCCTTTATGGGCCGCGTTGTCGAGCGGGTGGAGGAACAGCCTCTCTTCTTTTTTCGGAGCTTTGACAGCGGAGCCCTGTATTATGCCGACCGGCGCATCCCCTTCTATTTCCCGCCCACAACCCCGAAGACCAACTATTTTATTCTGCTCTGGGAAGAAGAATGGGAGCGCCTTCAGGCTGATGGTTTTGCGGACCAACTCCGCATCAGTGATACCAGCGAAGGCACCGGTCCCAAGGGCAATCACCGGCTCCATCTGGTTGAAGTCCCGGCCAGCCTCGAACTGCCGCCCTGGGAAGACGACCTGAAGGGATTGATTCGCAAGGATGCGATGTGACCAGTGTCAGAAGCGGAGAGTCCGGCTCCAGCCCGCGCGGACACTTCAGGAACCCACCCCGGCCCTTCGGGCCACCCCTCCGAGGAGGGGAGCAGCATACATCCCCTCTTGGGAGGGGTGCCGCGTAGCGGCGGGGTGGGTTATCCCCGGCCCAGCGACCCCCACATCTAGCGAGCGCTGAACAGAGCCAGTTGACGTGTCTGGCCGGGCCGCCGAAAGGCTGCGGTTGACAACTGAGGGAAGGGCCTATCCAGCCCGACTTTGCGGCTCATCGTGGCAAACAGGTCATGAATCGACTCGGCAAACACCCCCTCCCCCCGCATCCGTGTCTTCCACCGCGCGTCGTTCAGCTTTCCCTGCCGCATTGAGCGAATCCGGTTCAAGACCTTGTTCTTTCGTTCGGGATAGTGGTCTTCCAGCCACTGGCTGAAGAGTTCGGCCACGCCATACGGCAGCCGCACGATGGTACGCCCGGCAAACTGCGCGCCAGCCTGGGCGGCAGCCTTGAGCAGAGCCGGGATTTCGTGGTCGGTCAGTCCGGGGATGATGGGAGCGACCATCACTCCAACCGGAATACCCGCCTCGGCCAGAGCGGTAATAGCGGCCAGGCGACGCGCCGGAGTCGAGGTCCGCGGTTCGAGACAACGGGCCAGTTCGGCGTCAAGTGTGGTCAGCGATACACTCACCCAGGCGGCCCGGTCTTCGGCCAGTTGAGCCAGCAGGTCACAGTCGCGGGTCACCAAAGCACTCTTGGTCACAATGCAGACCGGGTTGTGATAGGCGGCCAGCGTCTTGAGACAGCCACGGGTCAGCTCAAGCTGGCGCTCAACCGGCTGGTAGGCGTCGGTGATACCGCTGAAAAAGATCGGCTGGGGCTGCCAGGACGGCGCGGCCAGCGCTTTGTCCAGCAGTTGGGGGGCGTCCTGTTTGACCATCAGATTCGTTTCAAAGTCCAGGCCGGCTGAGAACCCGAGCCACTCATGGGTCGGGCGGGCGTAACAATAGATGCAACCGTGCTCACACCCGCGGTAGGGGTTGAGGCTGACCCGAAAGCCGACATCCGGGCTGGTGTTATAGCTGAGGATGGTCCGCGAGGGGTCACGCAGAAGACGGGTTTTCGGGCCGACAGCCGGCATATCAGGATCGGTAGGATCAGGTTGATAGGCGATGGGCTCAAAGCGATTCGTCGGATTGCGGGGCGTACCACGCCCCTTGAGCCGGGTGGTGGAATGTTGCATAAGGCTTTCCGTCCAACAGGAAGCCTAGCACTTTCGCTTTATTTTCGCTACCGGATGTTCGTAGAATGAGACCTCTCCCTTCGTTCTACGGCACGGATTGACTGACCGGTAAAGGCGGAATCAGTAGGTAGGGGCTTATTCGCCACCTCCAAACAAAAAAGGGCGGGTACCAAGTACCCGCCCTTCATACATCACAGTGAAAACGCCGGCTATACGAGCAGCGGCGCGATCACCAGCGCCACGACCGCCATCAGCTTGATCAGAATGTTGAGCGAGGGGCCCGAGGTGTCTTTCAGCGGATCGCCGACCGTGTCGCCCACGACGGTGGCCTTGTGGGCTTCCGAGCCTTTGGCCTCGCCCTCGACCTCGCCCTTTTCGATCGATTTTTTGGCGTTGTCCCAGGCGCCGCCCGCGTTGGCCATAAACAGGGCCAGCAACACGCCGGTCACGGTTGCCCCGGCCAGCATGCCACCCAGGGCCGCTGCGCCAAGAACCAGACCGACCACGACCGGAGCGATCACCGCGGTCAGGCCGGGCAGGATCATTTCCTTGAGGGCGGCTGCGGTTGAAATATCCACGCAGCGGGCCGCGTCCGGCCGAGCGCCTTCCCTGCCTTCGAGCAGGCCGGGAATTTCGCGGAACTGCCGCCGGATTTCATCCACCATCTGACCGGCTGCCCGGCCCACCGCGGTCATGGTCAGGGCTCCGATAAAGAACGGCAGAATCCCGCCCAGAAGCAGACCAATCACCACCACCGGATCGGTTACCACAATGAGCAGCGGTTCCATTCCCGCGGCCAGTCGATTCTGGTCAACAGCCTGGGTGAACGCGGAAAACAGGGCCAGGGCGGTCAGGGCGGCAGAGCCGATGGCAAAGCCTTTGCCCATTGCCGCCGTGGTATTACCCAGGGCATCCAGGCCGTCAGTAATTTTGCGGACGTCCGGGCCGAGTTCGGCCATCTCGGAAATACCGCCAGCGTTGTCTGCCACGGGGCCATAGGCGTCGACGGACATGGTCACGCCTACGGTCGCCAGCATGCCGACGCCGGCAATCCCAATGCCGTACAGGCCGGCAAAGTGGTTGGCAATAAAAATGGCAGCGCAAATGGCCAGCACGGGCAGTGCGCAGCTTTCCAGACCGACCGCCAGGCCGTGAATGATGTTGGTGGCATAGCCCGTCTTGCTGGCTTCTGCCACCCGCGCTACGGGCGAGGCCGAGGTGTAGTACTCGGTGATCAGGCCGATGCCGACGCCGACCACGCAACCCGACGCCACCGCCCAGAAAATACCGGTCGCCACCGGAAGGACATTCACCAGAACGAGCGCCGCAATAATGAACACCCCCGCGGCAATGAACCCGGAATAGCGCAGCGCGTTCTGCGGCCCGACGTTCTTGAGCGCCTTCATCGAGAAGATGCCCAGAAAGGAGGCCAGCAGGCCGACGACCGCCATGCTGAGTGGCAGGGCCATGAGGGCGTTGCGCAACACGGCTTCTTCCACCCCCGCGTCGCCCAGTTTGTTCCAGACATCGCTTCCCACGATGACCGTCGCGCCGATCGCAATCGTGGCAATGATGGAACCCACATAGGACTCGAAAATATCCGCGCCCATACCAGCCACATCGCCGACATTATCCCCGACGTTATCGGCAATCACACCGGGATTACGGGGGTCATCTTCGGGGATACCGGCCTCAACCTTGCCGACCAGGTCGCTGCCGACGTCCGCGGCTTTGGTATAAATACCGCCCCCGACCCGAGCAAACAGAGCGATGGAACTCGCGCCCATGGCAAAGCCACTGATGTATGTTGAGGTTGCCGGGTCAGAGTACAGGCTGAGAAAAGCGCCGACCCCGAGCAGACCCAGGCTGGCGACCGACAGGCCCATGACCGCCCCGCCATTGAAAGCCACCAGCAGCGCGGCTCCCTCGCCCTCTGCCCTGGCGGCCTCAGAGGTGCGGACGTTCGCCTTGGTGGCCGACTGCATACCGAGATAGCCGGCCAGCGCGGAACAGATCGCACCGGTCAGAAAGGCGATACCGGTCTCAAGCGCGACCTGCCAGGCGAGCAGGCCGAAGACGACCAGCACGAAGATGATCAGGATTCGATACTCACGCCTGAGAAAGGCCATGGCCCCTTCATAGATAGAGCTGGCAATCTCCTGCATGCGGTCATTGCCGCTAGGCTGACTGGAAACGGACTTGAAAATAATAAACGCCACGATGAGCCCGATCACGCCGAGAATCATTGCGTAGAGAGACACCGCATCAGAGTTGATGTCCATGTTTTCGTTTATCCTCCTCGTCTCTGGGAATACTGAATGACTGCCCTCCGCAGGGTGCCGGCGCACGAAAACCACACCCGAAGCGGTACGCCGGGAAGATAAACGCTTCTGCGAAAAGAGTAAAGGGCCACAGGTGTGAAAAGCGTGTGACGCCGGGACCGGAAAGTTCCTCAGAGGCGGATGTCAGGTTAGGCGTGGTTTGCTATGTACATGCCTGCTTGCGAGGACGATAAAACTATACCTTCGAGCAGCATGAAGGAGAGACAGAGATGCGACCAGTACGGGACGTTTCAAAAGAAGAGAATTACCGAGTCCAGGTGATTGGGCCGGGGATGACCGAGACGGTGCGTGAGCCGGTAGAGCCGGAGCCGGTCGGCACCCTGGTCCTGCTGCCTTTCCGGGTCGTCGGATACGACACCCAACGCGACGGCACCTGCACGGCTCGCCTAGAACATATCAATACGGACGGCAGCGCGACGGGCGGAGAGGCCAGCGATATCGCGTTGCGACCAGCATCGGCGCTCGTTGTTGCCGAAGAGGAGATGTCCGGTCTGTTTGAAAGCGGAGAGGCAGAATAGCGCAAGGAGCCCTCACCCCAACCC
>WTHD01000339.1 GCA_011523265.1 Candidatus Binatota bacterium | reverse complement strand
CGCATAGGAACGTGCACGCCCGGGTGCGTCCCTTCAACATAGACCTTGCGCGAAGCCGGGAATGGCGTGGTCGAGAGGCGGTCATGCGGGGTAGATCCATTGTGAGGTGTTCCGTTCAGAGACTTCTGTTTCATATCCCTCTCCTTCCATATCGTTGGTCCAATCCGGACACAGGGCAGCACGCAGGCAGGCGAGCGTCCCTTACGAGCGACACCGATGGGCAATGGAGATGTTGAGACATCGTGCTCCCTTCGCTGGCATTACCCAGATCAGGTTCCAGGGGTCGATACACTGTCCAACGCAGTGCATCCTCTCAGCCGAAACCTCAGCTCCCCCAACACCTTAGAATTGATATCGGATTATGCTACGCCGCCCGCCTCAGGCTGTCAACGCAGGCGAAGGCTTTATAGTGCGGGTCCGGCAGCTAGCCCGGCAAATACTCTCCGCCATTGACATGGATAGTCTGACCAGTGATGAAAGCCGCCTCGTCTGAGAAGAGGAAGGCCACCGTCGCGGCGATTTCTTCGGGCCGGCCAGTACGGCCAACCGGAATATTCTTGCGCATCTTCTCCCAGGTTTCATCAGGGAAAACGCCCCTCAGCCCCTCATGCCAGATGAGCCCTGGGGCCAGCACATTAACGGTCACCCCATGGGGGGCCAGATCACGCGCGGTCGAGCGCGTATAGCCAGCAATCCCCGCTTTCGCGGCGGCGTACGGCGCTTCCGCTTCGCCCGGATGATAGGCGTACAAAGAGGCAAGATTCACAATGCGTCCAAAGCCCCGCTCCTGCATGGCTGCGCTAAACGCGCGCGTCATATAAAACGTGCCGTGCAGGTTGACCCGGAGGACAATTTCCCAGACCCGTGACTCCAAGGCCCAGACTGCGCCGGCGCCGTTCACGCCAGCATTATTCGCCAAATACGCAATATGAACACCCTGGTCCTTCAGCATCCGAGCCAACTCGTTCACCTGGTCTTCTTTGGTAACATCAAGGGGATAGAATGCCACTCGCTCACGCTGTTCAGCCGGAATATTTTCGAGCCAATCGTCAGCCAGTTCAGCCCGGCGATCACAGGCCACCACGGCATATCCGTCGGCCAAGAGTCGCCGCACCATCGCGCTTCCCAGTCCACCCAGTGCGCCAGTCACTAACGCATGTCCATATGCCACGCCTGCTCCTTCCTTACGCCTCTTCACTCTTGGTCTGCTTCTGCGGGCCCTCTATATCCAGGCTGCCGTACACAAATGTTTTTTCCGTCGGGGTATGCTTGAGTTGGCTCTCTTCCCACATCCAGTCTATGGCCTGGTCGGTGTGGTCCCGCTCGCGGACCAGATAGTTGCTGACCGCTTCGTGCAAACGCGGATCGGCCAAATAGTGCATACTCACCGTCGGCTGGGGATCAAAGCCGCGCAAGCGCTTGAAGTCACCCCCTGCGCCGGGTTCAAAGCGGATGAGGCCATTTTCAATACAGTGCCGAATGGCGGCATAGTAACTCACGTTGAAATGCATATGCCGCTGCTCGCGCAACACCCCCCAATAGCGGCCATAAAACACCCCGCTCTTTTGGACATTAAAGGTTCCGGCAATGATCTCGCCATGTTGTCGGGCAATCACGAAGCATAAATTTCGCTTAAAGCGTTGGGCCAGGAGGTCGAAGAACTCGGCGAGGAGGTATTGGCGGCCCCAGTACAGATTATTCACCGTGGATTGATACAGGTTGAACATGACCGGGAACATCTCATCCGGAATAGCCTCGCCGCTCAGCACCTCGATCTCTATGCCGCGCTTATCCATCTCGCGAATTTCGCGCTTGATCTGGTTACGCCGTTTGCTCCGGAAGTGATCCAGATAGTCATCAAAGGTCTGATAGTCATGATTCAGCCATTGATACTGAATGCCCAGGCGTTTGAGATAGCCGACCTGAGACAGGGCTTCGGCTTCGTCCGGTAAGCAAAAATTGACATGCACCGAGGACAAGTTGTTGCGTTCACACACCTCACGCAGGGCTCTGCCCAGGGTGTGAATCAACTCTGTCCGGTCGAAACCCTCCGCGGTCAGAAACCGCACGCCCGTTGCCGGCGAGAATGGGGACGCCACTAAAATCTTGGGATAATAATTGATCCCGGCTCGCTGAGCGGCATCAGCCCAGGAGTGATCAAAGACGAACTCTCCCATGCTGTGCCCCTTGAGATACATCGGACACGCCGCAATCAGGCGCGTTCCGTCATAGACCGCCAAATGCTGGGGCTGCCAACCGGTTTTGGCGCGGACGCAGTCCGACTCTTCCAAACACGCCAACCAGTCCCATTCGAGGAAGGGCGAGCCCGGCCCGAGCAGACTACCCCACTCTTCCCGCCCCACGTCCTGCATGCTGTTGAGGATTTTGACTTTCAGCTCGGCCATGATGAATCGATGTTCCGGGCGTTTCCCAACGCTGCTCAAGTCCGGCCACTATAGCGTAGAATACCGAGCCCAACACCCCTGCCTGAGAGACCCGTGTCTGTTTGGGCCTACGGAGTCTCGACGAGGAGAGGCGGCCGCGCGGTTTGAAAGCCGGCGGCATTTCGATGTCCGCCCCCGTCGTAGCGCTTGGCAATCGCACTGACATCGAAATCTCCCACTGAGCGGAGACTCCACTCCCGTCGATCCTCGGCCGTATCCCGATAGCTGGCACTGAACGCCGCCTCGGGAAATGCTTCGCATAACCGATTACCCAACTCGGAGGTGTTCCCGGTGGCATTGACGACGGGAACCCGGTAGCCACCCAGCTCCATCCACATCACCGCGGCCATCAGTTCCTCCATGTCGTGGGCTTGTTTACGCAGAATCGCCTCGCCGTCCGCAAGGAGCTGCGCCGTAGCATCTGCCGCGGCTAATTTTTCCGCCCAGACCGTAAAGTCGTGCGGATAGCTTCGAATGGCCGCGTTGATCGCCCGACTGCCTGGCAAGGCATGCTGCCAGAGGTCCCGGTCTTTAATATAGCGCAGGAGTTCCGGGCAATCCGTCCCGGGATGAAAATACTGCCACGTCAGGGTTGCTCCCGACTCATCCATGTCAAAAAGTGCAAACAGACCCGGTGGTGCCTGGTCAGTCTCAAATCGCGGCGGCCGCTCCCGGATATCCGCAAGCGCGGCCTGGGCCGATTTATGATGATCCAGGACGGTGATATGGGGAACGCTTTCCCTCAGTTGCACGAGCTGTTCTGCCGGATAGGCAAAATCAACCAGGAAGAGGCGAAGACAATTCGGGAGAGGCGGCGGCGGTACACCGTGGCGAACCGGCACATAGGTCGCCGTCTCGCCCAGTCGCTTCCAGGCTGCCCAGGCTGCCCCAAAGCCGTCAGGACAATGGGCATGGTAGAGAACATAGTCGCGCATCAACGCCTCCCGCTTCATGAGAATCTTACCCAAACGTCCGGCTAGTATAACAGTTCGGGCAACGGGCAGATATCCATGCCCGCATACGCGTGCTGTCTTAATTTGAGCAATAATATACTTACGTAACCAATCCTATAAGTGTTGGAGTTGGCTTGGCTGTTCGGGCCAGGAGCCGCCCTAAACACAGAGATACCGCCAGCTATAAGGCTCCCCTTCCTGCTCAGGCTGGCCGACCAACAGGAGATATTCCGTGTTCTCCGCTTCCGGCCAGTGGGCGGCGACGGTCCGGCCAGGTAGTTTGAAAGGTTAGTCAATTCCTGCTAACTCTCCTTCCCATCGACATCAGACAGTGGGTCAGCCCGAGTCGGGTCGCCTGCTGAATAGAATAGCCGCCAAAAGCAGGGGAGTCATGACCCAATGCTGGTGAATAGGTAGGGTCTCACTACACTCGCTGTCGTGATGTCGATACGGCCCGGCAACCATGTCGGGACTACCGACCGAGGGAGGGGTCATGCCGTATTTGATCGCATTGATCGTGGGAGTTCTGTTGTCGGCCACACACGGATGGGCGCAGCAACAGTGTATCGCGTTTGACCCGGATTATTGCGTCAATCGTATCTGCGGAGAGGGCAACGGGGATTGTGACCCAGGACAATGTGCGGCGGGTCTTGTGTGTGTCAATGACGTGGGAGCACGATATGGTCTGCCGGCCCACTACGATGTATGCGAACGGCCAGGTGGCGCAACGGTTCGCCCCGATCCTGATTATTGTGTGCGGAATTATTGCGGCATTGGTGACGGGGACTGTGATCCGGGACAGTGTGACGAAGGCACGTGTGTCAATGATGTAGAGGCAGAATACGGCTTGCCTGCTCACTATGATGTGTGTGAAGCACGCGACACCACACCACCGGCTACCAGTGGTGTCCGCCAATTCGTGGGGACCTGGCGCTTCACCAACAGCCGCACGACGCAAACTTACCACCTCGGAGAGTGTCCAGCAAATACCGTGCTGAAACCATGCGTAGCAGATGTGCCACAAAGAACGTATTTGTGGCCGACATACCTTTTTGAAGGATTAGGTTTCCTTGGGCATAGCTATTATCTCGCGGACGTCGAACGCAGCGTGTGCCGGGTATGGCTTTTTTATGAACCAGACGGCAATCGTGTGAGCGGTCATTATGGAGAGGCATCTGGGGACTGCCTGTCCCGCTCAGCTATTGCCTCGATGGCCGAAGACTTAACGTATGGGCGCTATCCCACCACCGGCACCCGTAGCAGTCAATCTGCTGCGAGTCTGACGACCACACAAGAAGCCCTTCAACCCCCCGTCACACCAGAAGTACAAGAGACGCTTGAACAGGCTATTGAGGATTCGCTGTTCTTGTTGATAAAGTAAAGAAGAAGGAGGAAAAGGATGAAGCAACGAATATGGATAACATTGGTGATGGCCTAGTTGGGGGTGGGGTGGTACAGGTGCGGAAGAGTGGTACAAGTGAGGTGGGCGAGGTGATATGATAGCACATGCCCCCGGCTTTCCCGCCCCGTCTTACTCATCTGTCGGTTGCAGGATCACATAGACTGGATTGGGCTGTAAGGTCCGAGTAGACCCTACGGCATGGTCAACCAATCCCCCGAAGATAACGCCCGTCCCAGACATGGTAGGATAGATGGACACGGCCTCATTCTCGTAGCCCTCCAAGGTGAACTGGGCCAAGAGTGAGGCATTGCGTTTGAGCGTGAGAGTACACGGCGTGGTACAGGATTGCCCACTACCAATCGAGACTAAGGCCCCTGGAGGTTCAGAAGCGAATCTCACGGGTTCCGTGGTTCCCCGAAAGATGGTCACACAACCGCTGAAGAAGATGAGACTCAGGAGTCCTATGGTAGCCTTTCGCATTGCCGTCCTTTCCCCTGTGCAGATTGCCGGACGGGAAGATATGGGGCGGGGAGAAGGCTGTCAAGCACTCCGTCATTACTAATCGAGTGCTATTTCAAGGTTCATAGTCGTCGGTTGGATGAGACTTTCCGCGCCATTTTCCGGGACACAGACGCCCCTTTCTCGTGCCGAGATAATCCCCGTCACTGGCATGTTAATATCGCCATAGCGGTCCTTTTCGACCGTATTGAAGAGCAAGGCCAAACAAAACGAAGAAGCTCGACTACTAAGGTCAGTCTGCCATGTCGGAATATGTTCCGTTGCGTCTGTAATCGGTAAGACCAATGCATACCGATACCCATGAAAGGTGGGGAGGCGTGGTAGGACATCAACGGGAGCGCCTAGTTCAAAGTCAATAGTTTGCGGCCCAGGGTTGACGCCGTAGTGCCCGACCATGATATCTCTGCCCGATGCTGCGGCGCGATACCCCAGGAAAGAGACATCTTCAAAACCGATGTACCCGCCAGAAGCAGTGTCAATATCAATTTCCCAATCCCCAGCCCCATCATCAATGAGAAAGGCGAACTGTGATAAATCGCCGGTCGTATCTGGTGTTGGCGGTGGGAGTGCATAGACTTCCGCTAACTCTAGGTGTTGGGTCCCTTCATTCCACTCAAAACGACTAATGCGCCCTGGCGTCGGGAAGTCCGGTACATCAATATCGACCACGGTATCTCGTAAGAATGCCGTACCCGCCGTCACGATGGTGAAGGTGCTCCGGTCGAACTCTACCCCGTCATCGTAGACTACGGCGGTATGCTGCCCATCACCTAACTCGCCCCAATTCCAGATCGTGAGAAAGCCGACCCGATCATGGTTACAGGCGCCAGCCCGCAGAACATCAGGCCGTTGCCCGCTTAGACAGGCTCAACCAGCTCTATTATGAACGCGGCTGCTTAGAGAAAGAACAGCGGCATTAGGGACGGGTTGTGCTGCCTCTCCTGTTAGATATGCCCCAGTGCATGGACTCACAAACAGGCGCATCAGCGAAGCAGTATCAAGAAGGGCCAGTTGCGGCACGGAAGTTTGAGGGAGTAGTCAAGGCCGTGATGACCACCCCACTCCCCAAACGCCGGAAACCGCCGCGCGTGGGGCGCAAGAAGAGCCCGTAGGTCGGATTAGCGGAGCGTAATCCGACATCCCGGTTACTGTCCGCCGCCTCGGTCCGATCAAGCCGTGTGAGGGAAGGATGGAGTGCGCCCGGCCCCCGCTGCCGACGGGTCCGCCCGCAGGGAGCCGCACAGCCGCGCGGGGCGCGCCCGGAAGAAGGCGCTTGTGGACGCCTAGGAGACCCGCCGCGCCGGGCTGCACAACCGTGCCACCAGCCCCCCGTTTCGCCCCTGTCCGAGCTGCACGCGAGGGCACTGACATTTCAGATAACGTGAAATTTCACGGTCCATGAAAAATGGAACCCGTGACGCTCATCTGGCTGTTCGGCTTCCTCTGCGGGGCGTTTGTCATAC
>WTHD01000073.1 GCA_011523265.1 Candidatus Binatota bacterium | reverse complement strand
GACATATCGTCTCCCGTGTATATTCTCCAGCAGTGTAACTCACCAAGGCCTGTCGTCAGCTTTGCATACCAAGAGCAATCGCAGGCAACGCTTTCAAGCGACCAAAGCCCTCCCAGTGGGGGCTTTTTTGGGGAAGGGAATTATATACTTCATTGACGCCTGCATGGACCACCTGCCCCATGTTGAAGAGTCGTCCAACATGCCAGGAATACCCCGGACAGGAGTAACGAAACCGGCTCAAGCCGTCTAAGGCTTTGAGAGCCATTCACCAAACCGCATTCACGCACTCCCATATTCGTCAAGTATATATTTTCTGTGCCTTATGATCTCGTACGTCGCCAGAGCCTGGGGGGTGGGCTCGGATCAGCAAAACCCTGCCTGCTGCCGCCCTCGTCATCGCCGTGGTCGGAGCAGGGCTCCTCTATTGGTTGATCCACCATGACGGCCCGCTCCAGATGCGGCCTTTCACGGACCCGCGGAGCCGCATGAGCGCGCAGGAGACTGCACTCCTGGCCCGCTATGATCGATATCACCACGTGGTTCGGGATTTCCTGCCGGACCGGCTGCTCGATTTTTACCTGAACCCCGTGCATGAGTTCCGGGTCACCACGCCCTGTGTGACCGAGCCGCCGGCACCCATGTTCTTTGCCGCTGTCTGTATTCTAGGAGCCCCGTGCCCGTGGGAGGGGCATCCCCTGTCTGAGGTCGACGACAACGGGTGTTGCCTGCATCGCTAGGGTAGCAAAGTGTTTCACGCTGGATGATTGCGCCGTCTCTCAACCATATCCATTCCAGATAATCGGTCAGGATGAGATTCCCGGACAGTCGTTTATACTTGGCGATTTGATCGGATTGCAGAATCACGTCCAGGTTGTCGCCAATAGGCTTGGTTTCGAGATAGCCCAGGATCGCTTCATGCAATTTGATTTTGAAATCGGGCGCGCCCAGCTTAGTCTTGTCGCGCTTGGGTTCGTGAATGACGGTGACGTTCGGGTTTTCGTCGGCGGCAATGGCATTCAGCAAGTTTTCCAGCACACCACGTAAGGTGTGTTCAGTGCCCTCAGCGACATCTAGGTGCCTGATTGCGTTGAAGTAGGGCTTCAGTAGGTCCATTGAAAGGCCATAGCCCATTGCGAAACGCGCTAGCGAAACAGATCGGCGTCGGCCGGTCGTTTCAGAGATTCGCTCCCAACGTCGGCTGGTTTGAAGCGATAGCCGCGTATCAGAACGGCGGGCATGGCGGCACTCTTTTCCATCAGTAGACCCGCGGCCGCAGCGAGTTCGTCAGCCACGGCAATGATCGTATGATGCAACTCGCGGCCCTGGAGGTCCTCCTCGCCGCGTTGGTCGTCGAGTGGGTCAAGACCGGAAACGCCGAGGGCGAATTCGACCAGGCCGTCACGCCACGGCCGGCCAAACGTGTCGGTAATAATCACGCCGATAGAGATATGACGCTGCTGCTCAATAGTCAGACGAAGATGCCGGGCCGAAGAGTCCGGGTCTTTGGGCAGGAGAATAACGACATCGTCGGCAATGGTGTTGGAGGCGTCAACGCCGGAGTTGGCACACACCCAGCCGTGTTTGCTTTCGGTGATGACCACGCCGTTTTTCATGCGGACAATCCGACTACTCTCGGTCAGCACGACCTCGACCATGCGCGGGTCTTTCTCCCACATGTCCGCAATTTGTATGGCAAATGGCGACGGGGTGACGGTCCGCAGGTCAATGACCGCGCCTTCGGCTTTGGAGACAATCTTTTGGCAGAGGACCAAAATGTCTCCATCCTTGAGGCCGACTTTGGCGTCATCAATGGCTTTGAGCAAGATGGCGGGCAGGTCATCGCCAGGCTTGATCTGAGGAACACCGGGAATGGGGATAATGGCAATCGTACTCATGAAAAATCCTCAAGGTCCTCCGCGCGACTTATGATATAGCTTTGGGGCGTTTCTTGTGGGCAAATGCAATAACCGTTTGGGCCAGAGCAACTGACTTGTCCATATCGCTCATGACAGTATCGGTGACAATAACAGCCAGCCCCATTTTTTCCAGGCGTTCGCGTGGTGTCGGGTCGTTTTTCATATCTTGCTGATCGAGGACAAAGGTGTCCACAAAATCTTGATACAGTTCGGCGATCCCAACCGACGAAACCTCAACCCCCAAGCCTTCAAGCATCCGGTCGGCCGGCCCTTTAATGGGCTTGCCTGCGACCAAGGGACTGATTGCGACCACGGGAGCGGTAGTCTCTCGAAGGGCTTCACGCACACCGGGTAAGGAAAGAATGGGGCCAATACTGACAATGGGATTGCTCGGCGGGAGGATCACCAGGTCGGCACCGTGAATGGCCTCGACGACTCCAGGTGAGGTCTGGGCCGTCTCAATGCCGCTAAATTCAACTTTCGAGACGTTGCCCTCACTACGGCCTTTCACGAAATATTCCTGAAAGGGCAGGGCGCCCGCCTCGGTATGCACGACAGTCCGAACACGCTCGTTGCTCATGGGTAGCACGGTGGCTTCAACGCTCCACTTATGAGTAATGGCTGCGGTCACCTGGCTGAGGGTCTGCCCCTGGCGTAGCGCTTGGGTCCGAAACAGGTGGGTAGCAAGATCGGCATCACCCAGGCCAAACCAGGTATCGGCATAATAGCGCCCGAGCGCCTCAAGGCAGCGATGGGTTTCCTGGGGAAAGCCCCAGCCTTTTTCAGAGTCAACGGCATTGGCCAGGGTATACGTCACCGTATCTAGGTCAGGCGAAACCGACAGGCCAAAAAATTCTTCGTCGTCGCCAGTATTGACGATCACACTCAGGTTTGTCTCCGGCACCACCCGAGCAACTCCGCGCAGGAAGCGCGCGGCACCCACACCGCCGGCCAGGGCGGTGATGCGTAAGGAGGTCAGGCTAGACACGGTCGAACGGGCGGAGAGTGTCCCTCCGCCGCCAGATTAGTGTGCGGTTTCTTGTTTGTCCCGCTCGAATGGGTGGACGTAACGGAATTGGTCCGAGGCGGCGAGCTTCCGATAGGAGCCGAATTGCTCGTCGGCATTCTCAATCATATCCAAGGGACTGACTTTGTCGTCCGTTCCGTTAAAAACCGTCCGCAGCTTATAGGTGGTCGAACGCTCGGCCGGGGTGCGACCCACGTCACGGATCAAACGCCGCAACTCTTTGGGCGGCACCAACTGGCCGTACTGCGCACCGGCTGAGGTCGAAATGCTCTCGTTGATCAGCGTGCCGCCAAGATCGTTCGCGCCCACCGTCAGCAAGTGTTGCGACAGTTTGGGACCCTCTTTGACCCAGGAGGACTGAATATTGCGGAAGGTGGGGCCCAGCATCAGGCGGGCAACCGCGTGCATCTTCACGACCTCCACCCCGGTCGCGCCCTCGCGGACGCCTTTGACGAGTTTGCGCTGATACATGGGTGCTTCCTGATGGATGAGCGACAGCGGCACGAACTCGGTAAACCCGCCAGTCTCCTTTTGAATGTCGCGCAGCAGGTTCATATGTTTGACCCAATGTTCTTGTGTCTCGATATGGCCATACATAATGGTTGAGGTGGTCGGGATACCGAGGCTGTGGGCCGAGGTAATGACCTCGATCCACTGTTTGGTCGAAATACGCCCAGGGGCGATGATATCGCGGATGTCCTGGTCCAGAATTTCCGCTGAGGTGCCGGGCAGGGTATCTAAACCCGCGTTTTTGAGTTCTCGCACATACTCGAGAATGGAGACCCCCGAGCGGAGCGAGCCGTACAAGACTTCTTCGGGCGAAAACGCGTGGATATGGAGGTCCGGGAAGGCCTTTTTCACGGCTCGGGTCAGGTCGATATAGAGGCTGCCGTTCATTTTGGGTGGCAGGCCGGCCTGCATGCAGACTTCGGTTGCACCCATGTCAACCGCTTCTTTGGCTCGCCGAACGATCTCCTCCTCAGGGAGGAAGTAACCTTCTTCCTCGCGGTACTCCCGGCTGAACGCGCAGAACGTGCAATGTTTAATGCACACATTAGTGAAGTTGATATTCCGGTTGACGACATAGGTGACCACCTCACCGACCTGACGGCGACGCATTTCGTCGGCAACCAGACAGACGGCGTGAAAATCGACGCCATTGGTTTGGCATAACTGGAGGCCATCTTGCCAGGAGAGTTCCTCCCCTTCCAAGGCGCGATGAAGAATAGTGCGAATCTGCGGATCAATGTGGTCGAGAATGCCGGCAATGTGATCGGTTGCCACGGCTGGGTCTCCTTACGCTCGAAAATCGTTGTTTATCCTCAGGTACGAAAATCAGGCCGTCACTTCGGCCTGCAACTCGCGAGTACGCGGCTGTAAGGCCGGCAAGAGAAAACCTGGACGGTCTATATATTCTTCGTAAATGGCCAGCCGCTCCCGTAAGGTAAAGCCAGCGTCCGCGCACGTCTGGGCGAGCAAATTCAGATGCGGCCAGGCTGCCTCTGGATTGACATAATCTATCGAAACCGGCGAGATGCCACCCCAGTCGTTAATCCCGGAACGCAGCAGCAGCCGGTGGTCGTGCGGACTGAGATTGGGCGGCGCCTGCACGTTCATTGGTCCTCCCAAGAGCAGCCGCGCAACGGCAACCGTTCGGGCCATTTCATAACTTTCCGGCTCTGGGGCATCGGCCATTCTGGTATTCGGCTTGGCTCGGAAGTTCTGCACGATCACTTCTTGAATATGGCCGTATTCCTCGTGCAGGTCACGAATCGCGAGCAAACTGTCGACCACTTCTTCGCGAGTCTCTCCGATACCAATGAGAATGCCGGTGGTAAACGGAATCTCCAACTCGCCAGCCTCGCGAATCATTTTGACACGGACTTCGGGGCGCTTGTCGGGTGCGGAAAAGTGCGCCATGCCGCGCTCGCACAGCCGTGGGCTGATGTTTTCCAACATGAGGCCAAGACTGACATTGACGTCTTTGAGCCATTTCATCTCGTCATAGCTCAGCACACCCGCATTGGTGTGGGGCAGGATGCCGTAGGACAGGGCAATTTCACACGCCTGATAGACGTAGGCCGTCGTCGAGGTGTGGCCAAAGCCTGCCAGGGTTTCCCGATAGCTCCGAAAGGCTTTTTCGGGCTTATCCCCCAAACACATGAGGGCTTCTTTGCAGCCCTGTTTTTGGGCTCGCCCCAACCAGCTTTGAATGTCGTTGGGACTCATGGTCCAGGCGTCCGGGTCACGTGGGTCCTTGCGAAAGGTACAGTACGAGCACCGGTCCCGACACAGATTCGTAACGGGCAAAAAGACTTTTCGGGAATAGGTTACCGTCCGGCCTTTGTGTCGATCACGTAAGGTTCCCGCCGCCTCCAGGAGGGCCGGAAAGTCCTCCTCGGAGCAGTTGATGAGCTGGTAGCCGTCCTCGGCGGACAAAACGGCATCTGAAAGCGCTTTGTCTAATATCACTGAAATGTGAGATTGCACCCGATGTCTCCCATGCTGAAATGCCACTGCGACACTAGTGGAGCGAGGGGGTAATGTCAACTGGGGAATCGGGAGAATATCACTTTTTCGTGATATTGGAAGAAGGCTGGGATGCGAGGAACACGATGAGAGCTACCCGCGCTCTACCGAGGACGACACCCAGCGTGGCTGTCGATAGCGCTGGCGACGAACCGCCATAATCGTACACAGCGCACCGCTACACAGCATGAGCCAGCCAACGTTGTGCAGCAGGTGGTAGAAGTCTAGTTTCGCTTGGTTGAGGGAGCGACGGCTCCAGGCTTCACTCGAGAAGTGATGCAGCCTGGTATTCTTCCCGAATGTTTGCCCGGCCGCAACAGGAGGGGGTGTGCGGGCCAGGGCGCTCTGATACTCCCGGACTTTGAAGTGAGCGACCAGTGTATTGCCCAAGCCAAGAGCAACCAGGGTGACGCCGGCCACGAAAAGGGTATTGCGAAACAACGCGGAGAGAGTACGCATGACGGATACACTCGCGCTACCACCCGAGGAAAAGACGGTCAAGAGCAGCGTTGCGACCCCCGATCCCTGACGCCCTGATTAGGCTAGGTCATCCGGGCTCGCCCCTACGGGCGGGCCGCCAAGCCATCCAGCATTCTCTGTCAACATAGAAACCTCGTCCGAAGGATTCTCCTTTATGTTGCAGGCCTGACAGGGCCTGCTTGTCTGCGCTCGTCAAGCCATTCCCTCCCGTTCGAACGCCGGTGGTTACAGCTGAGCCCTGCCTCCGCCTTGAGAACCAAGCACGGTCGCCAGGCAGGAGCGGAGGCATCCGATCCTAGTAATTTTACTAGGGACAAACGGACGGGAATAGAGTACGCGAAGCCAGTGAGTGGCTCCCTGTGTACGCCGCGGCACGGTGCACGGGCGTCGAGAGAACGACCCGAGAAGAGTAAAGGAGGAAGCCCGATGAGGAAGCAAGGAATACTGAGGATGGTCACAACCACCGCCCTGGTGAGCCTGCTGCTGAGCGCTACCCCTGGCTTCGGACAGGCGAGCGAGGAAGAAGTCAGTCTTTCATCTCTTAAAGAGGCATTGAAAGCGTTGGCAGAGAGGGTCGAATCGTTAGAAGAGAACTCCGTCCTGGCCCTGGGCACTTATGTGTCCGTCGATCAGGACAGTACGCTGAACGGGTTGGCAGGGCCGCATGTGATTTTCAGTGGGGCGAATGTGCATATCCGCAGTGGGTCGGGGGCCTCGGCGGAAGCGGCGCCGGTTGGGAAGGGCAACCTGATTGTGGGGTATAATGAGACGCCCTCAGGGGGGCTGGAGACCGGCGACCGGGGCGGCTCGCATAACCTGGTAGTGGGGCCG
>WTHD01000054.1 GCA_011523265.1 Candidatus Binatota bacterium | reverse complement strand
TTGTGGCTGTGCGGATTGTCTTGGCTCTCGCCTAAACTCCGCAGGTAGGCGTAGGTGTAAATGCCCGTTTCGTGTCCATCGTCCCAGGTCGGATTCACGGCATAATTACCGACCATATCGATACTCACGAGTTGGGGATTTTCCACCTCAACAAAGTGGCGTTCGCCACCATGACCCTGGCAGACCGCACACGGACACCATCCCCGCAGATAGGCGAAGGGATAGTCGTTCAGGGTATCGTCATCCCACAGCACCCGCAGGAGCCGGTCTTCCGGAATGGGCGTTAGGAGAAGGGGAGTCGGCATGGCATCCTCGTTATTCAGACCTAGTGGACCGACTGGGGCAACTGCATTTCCTCTGTTGCGACGACCTGTCGGGCGATCCCGAAAAACTCCTGGGCAACAGGATGATCGGGAGCCGAGACAACCACCGGCTTGCCGGCGTCGGCTCCCTCTCGGACTTCTTCAACCAAGGGGACCTCGCCCAGAACTTTCAAGCCTGTTTTCTGTGCTCCACCATGGCCGAAGATTTCTTCTTTTTCGTGGCAAACCGGGCACTCGTAAAAACTCATGTTCTCGATTATCCCAAGCAGCGGCACGTTGACCTGTTTGAACATGCTGATCCCGCGCTGTACATCAAGCAGGGCGACATCTTGCGGCGTCGTCACGACAACACCCCCATGCAGGGGCACTTCCTGAGCCAGGGTGAGGGCAATATCCCCCGTGCCGGGCGGTAGGTCCACGACTAAGTAATCCAATTCACTCCAGATAACGTCACGCAGGAACTGGCGGATAATGCTCATCACAATGGGTCCACGCCAGATCACCGGAGATTGGTCATCCAGAAAAAAGCCCATTGAGATGAGGCTGACCCCATACTTTTCAACCGGGTAGATCTTTTTGTCCTGCCCGGCCCGTGGCGTGGCCTCGGTCCCCATCATCAGCGGCACACTGGGCCCATAAATATCGGCGTCAAGCAGCCCAACCTTATGTCCTAACGACGCTAATGCCAGGGCGAGGTTGACCGCAACCGTCGATTTCCCGACCCCGCCTTTGCCGCTGGCCACGGCCAGAATACGCCGCACACCAGGAATATCCGCTCGCTCTCGCACGGCTTGGTTGCCCGCCTTGCCACCCTGGTCTGGTTGTCCGGCTTGGGCGGGGAACGCATGAATATGGACGTGCACGATCTCGGGTAAGGTCGTCAATTCTTGCGTTATACGTCCACGCAGGTGTCGAAGCACATCTTCTTTGATACTGCTTGCTCGAATATGCACCACCGCACTGTCTGCCTGGACTTGGACCTTACCAACGAGTCCTAACGTCACAATATCCCGCTGTGAGCCTGGATATTGAATCTGCCTGAGTCGCTCAGTGATACGAGTGTGGATATCAGGGGTGTTGTGTTCGTCCACTCGGTCCTCTCTTCAGCATCAAATTTGCTGTCGATTTCTCCTTAATACATGAGCGACGGCGAAATACGTACAAATGTAGACTTGTAAAGTCTTCATTATCAAGCCCAGGTGATCCATTCAAGAATGGTCGTGTTGCGCTTTAGAAAGGCCACGCATACGGAATGCAAATCATTGACGCAATGAACAGCAGGACCTTGAGCGAAATACCGATCTTCGCGAAATCCAGGAAACGATATCCACCCGCTCCATAGACCATAAGGTTGGTTTGGTACCCAAGTGGAGAGGTAAAGCCCGATGACGCGGCGACAGTTACGGCAATCGCAAACGGTCTGGCATCAACCTCGGACTGAAGCGCGGCCTCACGGGCGATGGGAAAGACGAGCACGACATTCGACATATCGCCCGCCCTAACGGTCGAACGAGCCGACGATGAAGACGGCTCCGCTGAAGAGGTCAACGCCCATGGCAAACGCGCCGAGCCTTTTCAGTTAGCGTCTTCTTTTTCTTTCTTTTGGGGTGGCAGGGCGGGCGTCTCCGGGGGGATGGCTGAGACGCTCCTGAGTAAAATATACGGATCGCCACCAATACCCATTCCCCGCGTAATACCCATCGTTCCGTACTGATAGCCGATCAACGTCCCGGTAAACCAGTACGACTCGCCCTTGAGGGGGATATCCTTCACAAGAGCCCGGTCCGCATAGAACAGGAGTATCCGGTCCATGATACTCGCCTTCATGGAAACGGCACCATTACCGACAACCAAGGTCGGAAGCATCGTCATCCCATAGTATTCCACGTACTCAACCTCACCCGTCTGCCTATCTCGTATAAAATAGCGTTGTTTGTCTCGATCTGGGAAACGTCGGAAGCCGCCTGTCACGGTGATCTCTTGTCCGACTTTTTGGTTTGCGAAAAAGCGGACAAATGCATCAGCCCGCGCCTCCGCGCTGGGGTAGAAGAACGCCGTTCCAACGAAGAGAGGGAGCCAGAGCGTCGCCGAGCGACATACCCGCATCGTCTTCTCCTCTTGCCAGAAGCTTACCGTCCGCAGTCTATGTAATTTCCAGACAAAAGAAAAGGATTGCTGCCCTTGCCGCTCTCTTGCCGTCCCGCTCCTTTCAGGCCACAATAAGTGAGGATGTGCAGGAGGGTGTAATGCGGCGACACTGGCGTGCAAAACTGACCCCTTTTCAGCAGCGAATCTTTGACCGGAGCACTGCGGTCACAACGATTGAATTTGACCCAACTACACAACTTCGAGCGGCGGTCAAAGCCCTGCCCGCCGCCCTCGAGGCAGAAGAGCAAACCCGTGTCGCAGCGCTCTCCCAAACCATTGTCAATCACATCTGCCGGCAGCTCAGGGTCCGCACGGTCCAGGTTCGCGTGCACGGCACCCGTCCGTCGAACCAACAGGGGGAACTCCACGGGCTCTACACGCAATACAGCGGAGGCAGTAAAAATGATTCGATCCAGGTCTGGATGCGAACCGCAAAACGAAAACAAACCGTTGCCTTCCGAACCTTTCTTAGAACCCTGTTACATGAGGTCTGCCATCATTTAGACTATACCTACTTCCACTTCCGGGAATCCTATCATACCGAGGGGTTTTTTCAGCGCGAGTCCAGCCTCTTTCACCGCTTAATGCCCCCAACGACACAACCGTCGCAGGCGGCTCAGAAGCCGTCCCAATCCTTATCCTCTCTGGTACAGGAATTCCTCCCAAGTCAGAGGCAGACTCAGCCGGAACGCTAGCAATCACTGCCCAAGACTCTCGGGCACCCGACTCGGCCTCATGTCTTCCTCTCCCTTTGTGCTATAGTGCTCATCTAAACAATGTTCGGCAATCCAGGAAGGAAATGCTTATGCCTGAGTGGGTTTATGTCAAGGATATTGCCCAATACGAAGGGCAAGAAGTCGAGCTCCGAGGCTGGTTGTACAACAAGCGCTCCAGCGGAAAGCTGCACTTTCTTCAAGTGCGCGACGGCACCGGCACGATCCAGTGTGTGGTATTCAGGGGTGACGTCTCGGCCGAGACCTTTGCCCTAGGGCAGGATCTCACCCAGGAGTCATCCGTTATTGTCCGGGGTACGGTCCGGGCGGATGCGCGCTCACCGATTGGATTTGAACTCGGCGTAAGCGGCTTACACCTCACCCAGCAGGCTCACGCCTACCCGATTACGCCTAAAGAACACGGAGTTGCCTTTCTACTCGACCACCGCCACCTGTGGCTTCGCTCCTCACGCCAGCAGGCTCTCCTCCGTATCCGCAGTGAAGTCATCAAAGCGTGTCGAGACTACTTCGATGCGCATGGCTTTACCCTGCTCGATGCCCCGATCTTCACCCCGGCCGCCTGTGAAGGGACAACCACCCTTTTCCCGGTCGACTACTTCGATGACACCGCCTATCTCACCCAGAGCGGTCAGCTCTATATGGAAGCCGGCGCCATGGCGTTCGGCAAAGTCTACTGCTGCGGTCCGACCTTTCGTGCCGAGAAATCCAAAACACGACGCCATCTGACTGAATTTTGGATGATTGAGCCTGAAGTGGCCTACTGCGACCTAGATGGCGACATGGACCTGGCCGAAGATTTTCTGGAGGCCGTTGTCCAGCGCGTCCTGACCAACCGACAAGCGGAACTCCAGACGCTTGAGCGTGATCTCGCAAAACTCACCCGGGTGAAGAAGCCGTTCCCGCGTATCAGCTACAGCGAAGCGATCGAACGCCTGCAAGCTAAGGGCGTTGATATTCAATGGGGGGACGACTTTGGCGGAGATGACGAAACCATCTTATCCGAACAATTTGACCGGCCGGTTATCATCCATCGCTACCCGATAGACAACAAAGCCTTTTATATGAAGACCGACCCGCATGATCCCACCGTTGCTCTCTGCATGGACGTCTTAGCGCCAGAAGGCTATGGCGAGATCATCGGGGGCGGTCAGCGTGAAGACGACCTCGCCGCCTTACAGGGAAAACTGGAGGCGCATGACCTGTCCGAAGAAGCCTTCTCTTGGTATCTTGACCTGAGACGCTACGGCTCCGTTCCCCATGCAGGTTTTGGCATGGGCATTGAGCGTATGGTCACCTGGCTATGCGGTCTGCACCACGTCCGAGAATCAATTCCATTTCCCAGAATGTTAGAGCGAATGACACCCTAACGGATCACTGGAGAGCCGAGGCGGTCTTTGGCGCAGACTTCGACACGCGCGGAGCCTGCTCTTCTCGGATTGCTCGCAGCAGGGCAACATTGTCGCCATGTCCCGTCCGGTAGGCAGTCACTTTGCCGCGGATGGGTTGGCCTAAGAGATAGAGATCGCCGAGCAGATCAAGAATCTTGTGGCGGACAAGCTCATCCTCAAAGCGGAGTGGCGGATTGATGATCCCTTGCTCGCCAATCACGAGGCAGTTATTCAGACGGCCGCCATTGGCAAGGCCCATCTCTTCAAGTGCTTCAATCTCCTTGAGAAAGCCGAAGGTCCGTGCCGGCGCGATCGTCTCACGATAGCTGTCTGCATCACGCTGGACGTAGTGAAACTCCTGTCTCCCAACTGGCTCTGGATATTCCAGACAGTAGTCGATCTCAAGCTGCTCTGAGGGCTCAATACGGAGGAACTTTCCCGCACTGTGGTCGCCGACCTGATAGGTCCGGTCTACGCTCAACGCCTCTACCTCTTCGTCTTGTTCAATAATGCCAGCACTGTCGAGCAATTGACAAAATTCCAGTGCCGACCCGTCAAGAATAGGAACCTCTCCCTGCATTTTGATGAGCAGGTTGGTGATACCATAACCATGCAGGGACGAGAGCAGATGTTCAACCGTTTTCACTCCCGTCCCCTCCCGATACAGACTGGTTGCATAGCCGGTCGATTGGACATACTCGACCGTGGCCGGAATCAGGACGTCTGAGGACAAGGGCCCGAAAACAATGCCGCTACCCGGCGGCAAGGGATGTAAAATAATCCCCGTGCGCACCCCCGAGTGGAGCCCCCGGCCATGCACGACCACACTCTGACGAATGGTCCGGGCCGAGATTTTTCGCGTCGTGTGCACGGCGGGGAAGTCCGTATCAGTCGCCGTGACGGCTATCTGGGTAGCGGCGGGCTGATTCGGCTCTGTTCCCAGGGCACGGTAGACCGAACGGAGTAAGGTATCCAGCGAGAAGGGCTTTTCAAGGAAGTCGGCGGCTCCGAGTTTTGTGGCGCGGACGGCTGTTTCGATCGTTCCGTGACCGGAGATCACAATAATCGGCAGTTCAGGCTCCCGAGACTGGAGTTGTTCGAGCAGAGCGATCCCATCGACGTGCGGCATCCAGACGTCGAGGAGGACCAGGCACGGCTGCCACGTAGCGACCAAGTCAAGAACGTTTTCACCTGAGTCCGCCTCAAGCGTACGGAACCCCTCATCTTGCAAAACTCCACGTAACATCGTTCGGATTTTTTCTTCGTCATCCACGATTAGGATCGGCGCTTCCATAGACGTCCCTCCCCTGCCTTACGCTGCGTCTTCAATAGACGGCGACGAGGGCTTCTCACCCAGCATATCTGTCCGACGAGCGTTGCTCCGCACAGGCATCTCAATAATGAACCGACTGCCTCGTGGCGGATTGTCTCGTACCCGGATAAAGGCCTGATGGTCCGCCACCACGGTGGCAACAATGGCCAGCCCGAGTCCGGTCCCGTCCCTTTTGGTTGAAAAATACGGCTCAAACAATCGCTCCTTTATGTCCGGCGGAATCCCACAGCCATTATCAGCGACTTCAATACGTGCAATGCCAAGCGAGCGCATATATCGGGTCGTGACTTCGATACGGCCCGGAGGCCCCTCCGACCCCTCTCGGCAGGCGACAACGGCATTGTCCAACAGATTACGCAGGGCGCGGCGCATCCCCTCGCGGTCAAGCTCGAACAACGGTAGGGAGTGGTCCGGCATAAAGACAACGTCCAGGTCGCGGTAGGCTTCGGCGATCAGCACAATGGTCTCCTGTGCCAAGGCGTTCAGGTCATGCAGACTATGCTTTCCAGCCGACAGACGGGCAAACGTGGAAAATTCGTTGACGAGTTTTTTAATCGCGTCGACTTCATGTGCAATACTCTGCACACACTCGTCAAACACTTCGTTCCCGTCCATAATCTGGGGACCAAACCGGCGCTGGAGGCGCTGCGCCGCAAGCTGAATCGGTGTCAGCGGATTTTTGATTTCATGCGCAATCCGACGGGCGACTTCGCGCCAGGCTTCCATCCGTTCGACCTGGACGATCTGCGTTACATCCTCAAAAAAGCATAACACCCCGAGCGCATGACCACGGTCGTCAGGCAGAGAGGTGCCCGTTATTAAGAGGGAGTGGACGTGTCCATCGCGATCCAAACGGAGCTGGCCTTGCTG
>WTHD01000405.1 GCA_011523265.1 Candidatus Binatota bacterium | reverse complement strand
TCGGGGAGGATCGTGCGGGCCTTGACCGTGTCGGCCAGTTGAATGCTGAGTATTTCAAAAAGCTGGGCCTGGATATGGGGGTCGAGGATGGGAAAGGCGACCTCGACGCGGCGGTCCAGATTGCGCGGCATCCAGTCGGCAGAGGAGAGGAAATACTCGGCCTCGCCATCATTATGAAAATAAAAGATGCGGGCGTGTTCGAGGTAGCGATCAATGATCGAAATCACCCGAATCCGTTCGGATAGGCCCGGCAGTCCGGGTCGCAGGCAGCAGATGCCACGGACGATGAGATCAATCTCCACACCCGCCTGGCTGGCGGTATACAGCTCTTCGATCATGTCCGCGTCAACCAGACTGTTGATCTTGGCAATGATTCTGGCCGGCTTGCCCTCCAGGGCGTGTTCTGCTTCGCGCCGAATCCGCTCAATCATGCCCTCCCGCATACTCGTGGGAGCGACCAAGAGATGATGAAACGTCTGGGGGCGGGTATAGCCGGTTAACAGGTTGAACAGGTCGGTGAGATCGTCGCCAAAGGACTCGCGGCAGGTAAAGAGACCGAAGTCGCCGTAGATGCCGCTCGTATTCACATTATAGTTGCCGGTTGCGAGATGGCAGTAGCGACGAATGCCACCATTCTCACGCCGCACCACCAGACACGCCTTGCAGTGCGTCTTATAGCCGACCAGCCCATATACCACATGGGCGCCGACCTCTTCGAGCGCTCGCGCCCAGGTAATATTGGCCTCCTCATCAAAACGGGCTCGGAGTTCGACCAGGACGGCTACTTCCTTACCCGCTTCTGCGGCCCGCGTGAGCGCCTGGGCAATGGGCGAGGTCGGGCTGACCCGGTAGAGGGTCATTTTAATGGCCAGGACATTCGGGTCGGTCGCGGCCTCTTCTACAAAGCGCGTCACCACATCGAAAGACTGGTAGGGATGGTGCACCAGGATGTCGCCCTCCCGAATAGCGCTCCACATGTCCGGCTTTTTCTCACAGGCCGGAACCGGCAGGGGTGTCCACGGCTGGTCTTTATGCTGCGGCAGGTCCACGGCTCCATAGAGCTGAAACAGGTCGGTAAAAGCGGTGAAGCCCTCACCGCCGTACAGGTCCTCGGCGCGCAGGTCGAGCTCATCAATAAACATATTGAGGACGCTCTGCGGCAGGTCGGAGTCGTATTGCAGCCGCACCGCGGTCCCCATGCGCCGGTCGCGGACACTCTCTTCGATACTCGTCAACAAGTCTTCGGTTCGGCCGAGCGCCAGGGCCGAGTCCGCGTCCCGCGTCACCCGGACGGCGTGACACGACAGGATCTCATAGCCGTGATACGGGCGGGGCAGGTACAGCCGCACCACATCTTCGAGCAGGATAAAGATATGCTTGCCGGCTGGAGCCGGCAGCGCAATAAAACGCTGGACGACCTGGCTGGGAATATGAACAACGGCCAGTTTGGTCTGAGGCAGACGCGAGGTCCCGGCCGAGCGCAGGGCCGCGACCAGACACAGGGAGCGATTACCGAGGTGGGGAAAGGGATGGCCGGGATCGATCGCCAGCGGCGTGACAACCGGCAGCAGGGTTCGCCGAAAGAAGTCTTCCAGAAAATGACTCTGCTCGGTATTCAACTCTTCCGGGCGGGTAATATGAATCCCCTCGGCCTCCAGTTGCGGCTGAATGGTCTCCAGAAAACCCCGGTGTTGTTCCTCGGCAAGCTCATGGACTCGTTTTGAGATAGCGGTCAGCGTTTGGGCTGGCGTCATGCCATCCGGACCGGCCTCCAGATCGCCCTGCGCGATCCGCCGCTTGAGCCGCGCCACCCGGACCATAAAAAATTCGTCCATATTGGCGCTGAATATGGCCATGAACTTGACGCGTTCGAGCAAGGGGACGCTTTCGTCGAAGGCCTCTTCAAGCACGCGTCGGTTGAATTCGAGCCAGGACAATTCACGGTTAATGAAAGGCTTGTCTTCCATTCTGGTGTACGCTCCGACAACGATAGATATAAGCTCAGCGCGCTGAATAGCAACCCCGTAGAGCGATCTGCGCTACCCGACCAGCCCACCCCCTGACGCTACTGTTTCTATCGACCAGGATAGCACCGGTTACGAACCCACAGTGGCGAGAGGAGGGGGCGCTGCCAGGGCGTGTGATCCTAGGGAGGCGGATCGACACCGCGCCTACCAGCACCGGGGGGTAGGGATAGCGTTTCCTGCCCCTATGTTTCCTTATTGTATGACAACATTGTGACTTGCTGATGAAAAATGCGTGACGCCGGCAGGCCGCGCCTGCTCAGGACGCTTCTATCGTAGGTGAGGTCATTCATCTTTTGTGATTTGGCAGCTACAGTTCGGATACGACGCATGGAAGCGCAGACGACATATCCACCGGTTGCAGCAGCCTCGCCTCAGGGACTTTCGCAGCCACCTTCCCTCGAACATCTCGTCATTCAGGCCGAGTTGGGTCAGGACGAGATTGTGCGGACGGGGGTCGTCGCCCTGCATCCGGCGGATACCGCATAGTTGTTGAATGTGCTGGAAGAGCCTGAGGTGAAGTACAAGGTGTTTGGCTTTCTGGCCGCCCCACAGGCAGCCGAAGTCTTAAGCCTCGTTTCCGCCCACACCCAAGACGATCTCGTTGAGCGTCTATCGGATGACGGGCTGGGAGACTTGGTCGAATATCTCGACTCTGATGACGCCACGGACTTGCTGGCCTCCCTGTCGGCCCGCCGCGCCAAAGCGGTCCTCGACGAAGTGCCGCAGGACGTGTCCGACGAAGTCACCCAACTCTTACGTTATCCCGAGGATACGGCCGGCGGAATCATGCAGGTCGAGTATATGGCCGTGTCCCAAGGCACGCGTATCGACCAGGCCACTGAGATGATTCGCAGTCAGAGCGAGGAGATCCCGGATATCCACAGCGTCTTTATCGTTACTACCACCAATCACCTCGTCGGCGTCCTCCCCCTCCGGAAGTTTATTCTCGCCCGCCCGACTGATCTCGTCGAAACCGTCATGGACCAGCAGGTCATTTCGGTTCGGGCGGACCTGGACCAGGAACAGGTCGCCCAGATGTTCAAGAAATATGACCTGATTTCTCTGCCCGTAGTCGATAGCGAGGGATGCTTACTCGGGCGTATTACGGTCGATGACGTGGTTGATGTCATGGAGGAGGAGGCGACGGAAGACATTTATAAGCTTGCCGGCCTCGATGAAGAGGAAGAAGTGCTGGACTCTCCCTGGCTGTCTATCCGTCTTCGTTTGCCCTGGCTGGCGCTTAATTTGGTGACCACAACGCTGAGCGCCCTTGTCATTGCCTTTTTTGAAGGAACGATTCAGCAAATTGCCATTGCTGCGGCCTTTATGACTATTGTCGCGGCCCAGGGTGGAAATGCCGGTGTGCAAACACTAACCGTCATCGTTCGGGGTATTGCTCTGGGGGAAGTCCCACTGACACAAACCAAGCGGGTGTTAGTCAAGGAACTGACCATCGCGCTGGGCAATGGTCTGGCTCTTGGCGGTGCGGCCGGCATTCTTGCTTACCTGTGGAAGGGCGATGCCACCCTGGGCGTGGTGCTGGCGCTGGCGCTGCTGGCCAACCTGATCATTGCGGCGTTTGTCGGCAGTATGGTCCCCCTGACTCTCCGTCGCCTGGGGGTTGATCCGGCGGTAGCCTCAAACGTGTTTGTGACAGCCTGCACCGATATTTTTGGCTTTTTGTCTTTCTTGGGCATTTTAACCCTGTTTTTACAATTTATCTGATCTGGCCGGTCGCCCGCTCACGGGACGAGAGAAGCGCCAACTTCGCGAGGCCGCGCTCGCTCCCCCAGCGCGCCTCCCAGAGGAGCGCCTGAACGATATTGAGCGGCTGCGCGACCAGGGCTATCTCAACGCCGAAGAATACGAACGGAAACGGGCGGAAATTCTGAAAGCATTGTAAGGACAGATATGGACCTATCAATTTCTCTAATAATAGAAATTCGCATAATTCAGGCTGAGTTATCTTCCCAAGCCGGTTTGTTCATGCTATAAAAACATTCATACTGTTAAGAATACATGTATACATAGCTGAGTTCTCCCCGGCTCAGCGTGTATCGAGGCCCGTAGGTTTCCCCTCCTTTTTCCTGCGGGCCTTTTTTTATTCCTCATATTTTACGTATTTGAAGTTTAATTTTATCTTCGGATATGGCCACGATATTCCTGGCGAGGTTGTGTGAAATCGCCCGGAAGCCTTCTCCCACGAAGAGGAATATGCGAAGATCAGCTCCTGATCTTTGCGTCCTTTGTCCCGCCTCGTCCGTCTGTATAAACAGACCACGCATTATTTGAAAATATAATAGCGAAGGAGGAACGGATGAAAATTGTCAGCTTCAAAACATGCCCTTTTGTTCAACGCGTCACCGCCCTGCTGGAGGCCAAGCACGTCCCGTACGATATTGAATATATCGACCTCAGCAAGAAGCCGGCGTGGTTTCTCGAAGCCTCTCCGAACGGCCAGGTGCCGATTCTGATAACAGACGACGACCAGGTCCTGTTCGAATCCGATGCGATTGCCGAATACCTGGACGAAACGACGGGAACCCCAATTTCCGCTCACGACCCGGTCAAGAAAGCCCAAGACCGCGCCTGGTCCTATCTGGCGTCCAAGCATTACCTGCCGCAGTGCAGTGCGCAACGCAGTACGGACGAACAGACACTGGAGGAAGGCCGAGCAACCTTAGGCACGGCCTTCGCGAAAATAGAAACTCAGCTTGGAGAAGGCCCGTACTTTAATGGAGACACCCTGGGCATGGTGGATATCGCCTGGCTGCCCTTGCTCCATCGTGCCGCGATTATCGAACGCTATACGGACTTCGACTTTCTCGGAGCGTTTCCAAAAGTGAAGCGCTGGCAGGAAGCGATGTTGGCAACAGGGATTGCCGAAAAGTCGGTCGCTGAGGATTTTGAGAGCCGATTTACCGCGTTTTACTTGGCGGACACAACCTATCTTGGCCAACTCGCGAAAAAACAATCTGGAACACCTTGCTGTGGACCAACCGAATGTCGCGAGGAAGACCTCGCGTGCTGCGCATAGCCACCTGTGGTCCGCGCGTACTCTCAATACTGAGAATATGCACAGTTCATGCAGATGTCTTTGCTCTGTAACGTCAGTGTCATATTCTTTGGTTTAGGTCACATGGCCTGAGTTCTTCCCTTTTGGACTCCGTTTTCTTTCAGGAGAGAGTACGCCAATGGCAACCAAACCATCGCCGTTCAAGCCGTCGCAGGGGCTGAGTGCCTTTGAGCGCTACCTGACCGTCTGGGTTCTGTTGTGCATTGCCGCGGGCATCGGTCTGGGGAGTGTCGCACCGGGTATGGCGACCTTTCTCGACGGGCTCTCCCTGTATGTTGGCGACGCGCCGGTGGTCTCGATTCCGATTGCGATTTGCTTGTTTTTCATGATGTACCCCATCATGGTCAAAATCGACTTTGCCGAGGTCATTCGAGCGGGGAAGAGCGTCCGTCCGGTTGGACTTACCTTATTTATCAATTGGGCCATCAAACCCTTCACCATGTATGCGATTGCCGTGCTTTTTCTCGGGACCTTCTTTCTCGATTTCATCGGCCCGGATGCCGTCGACCACGTCAAGATGCCGTTCGGCCTCAATCTGCCGGTGGGATCGTCCTACGGCTCTGGGACCGTCGTGTTGATAGACGGTATCAAGATGCTGGAGGTGCCGCTGTGGCGCAGCTATCTGGCGGGCTGTATCCTGCTCGGCATCGCGCCCTGTACGGCCATGGTCCTGGTCTGGGGCTATCTGGCCAAGGGGAATGACGGCCTGACGCTGGTGATGGTCGCGCTGAACTCCCTGACCATGCTCGTCCTGTACGGCGTGCTGGGTGACGTACTCCTCGGGATCGGCCGTCTGCCCGTCCCCTGGCAAGCCCTGCTGCTGTCCATTGGCGTGTATGTCGCTCTTCCACTGGTGGCGGGCTATTGCTCCCGTCAGTGGATTATACGGACCAAAGGCGAACAATGGTTCCGTGAGCGGTTTCTCCACTTTCTTACCCCGGTCACCATCAGCGCCCTGCTCATCACCCTGGTCCTGCTGTTCTCCCTCAAAGGTGAAATGATTCTGTCCAACCCGCTGATGATCGTCTGGATTGCGATTCCTCTCTTCATTCAAACGGTCCTCGTTTTCGCATTGGCGTACGGGCTGGCGAGAGTCTTCAGACTGTCGTACCAAAATGCGGCCCCAACCGCGCTCATTGGTGCCTCTAACCATTTCGAGGTTGCCATTGCCACGGCAACCATGCTGTTCGGGCTGTCATCCGGAGCCGCCTTGGCGACCGTCGTGGGTGTGCTCATCGAGGTCCCGGTGATGCTGCTGCTGGTTCGCTTCTGTCAGCGCACCGAGGGCTGGTTTGCCTCGACCGCCCCCGCTTCTATCCTCCGATCCGCTCAGGACATATCACCCCAGGAGGGACAAAGCACGGCTCGGTAGTGTCAGCTCACGCTAGGCTATAGCCATGCCGTTACGCCCCTGTCACACTGGAATCACGTCTGGAGTGACGGCAGGGGCCGGTTGGCTATACGGAATCGTGCATCGCTCTAGCCGATGACGATATTCATCCTTCCCGTCTAACGAAACGCTTTTTCATATTCAGCCGGTTCCCCACCGCGCGCTGGATTTCGACAGACGCTCGTCCTGGATTTTCACGCATTCATAACGGCCCTGTCACTTTCTTGTAACAGCCCGAACTTACCCTGCTCATCTCTGGCCCGCACGAGAGGGGGTGGTCTGCGGAAACATGCGTCAACCGAGGTACTGG
>WTHD01000390.1:4913-6806 GCA_011523265.1 Candidatus Binatota bacterium | reverse complement strand
AGATGTCGCGGCGGTTCATGTCGATCAATCTCGCCAAGCCGATGGAGACCGTGGGCCAGCACCCCTTTGTCCTGTGTGCCTGGCCGTCGTTTGCTGACCAGCCGTACATTACCAACTACCGGATCTACGACGACCGGGTGGGCGAGACCACCCGCTTCACCTACCGTCCCAACCACGAGTGGTACTGGCTTCCGCAGCAGACGTCGACCGAAGTGTCGATGCTCAAGTGTTACGACTCGGTGACGGACGGCTCGGTGTCGCGCTGGTCGTTCCACTCTGCCTGCATTGACCCGACCGCGCCCAAGGACGCACCCTGCCGCAAGAACGTGGTCGTCCGCTCCTATATCTTCTTCTAAGAAGATAGGCACATGAAAATCGGTGCCCTGACCCCCACCTGGACCGGTTCACTTGCCGGGCAAACGCCGACGATCCAACAGTCCTTGGCGTTTGCCCGACATGCGGAAGCCATCGGCCTCGACAGCATCTGGCTGACCGACCATCTGTATTGGGAAGCCTATGCCGACTTCCGCGCGGTGGGGATCGAGTTGCCGACGAAATGGGAGGGTGTCAAAGGCGGGCAGTGGGAGTGCTGGACGTTTGCCGCGGCCCTCGCGACACAAACGTCCACGATTCAAATTGGGACCTTGGTCTCCAATACGACCTTCCGGAATCCGGCCTTACTCGCCCGGACGGCGGATAATGTGAGCGCCCTGAGTAACGGCCGTCTCATTCTCGGCTTGGGGGCTGGTGATTTCACGTCCGAGCATCGCGCGTATGGCTTTGATTTCGAGCGGAATGTCAGCCGCTTTGAGGAGGCGCTCCATATCGTCCTGCCCCTGCTCAAAGGTGAGCGTTTCTCCTATACGGGGGAACTGCACCGGGTTGAGGATGCGGAACTGCTGCCGCGCTCCGAGGTCGGGATGCCGCCGATTTTGATCGGGACATTGAAGGGTAAGCCGCGCATGTCTCGCCTCACGGCGCAATATGCCGATATGTGGAACTGCATGATCGCGTTTAACGATTGCGCAATCGAGACGTTTCTCGGGGCCTGGGAACCGATCCGCGTGGCCTGCGAACGCCACGGGCGCGATCCCCGGACGCTCTCTCGGGGCGCGACGGTGGCGGTCAATTTCACCGATGGGCCGTATGAGATCATTCCCACCTCGGTGCCATTCTCCGGGTCGATCCAGCAAATCGCCGATCGTTTTGCCGAGTACGCGGCGCACGAGGCAGAGCATGTGTCCGTGATTCCACACCCGTGGAACGAGGAGGGACTCGATAAACTCGCCGAAGTCGTGGCCTATCTCCGCAAGTAGGGGAGAGGCGTATTCACGATAAGTTGTAGTCGTGCCAGCACGCTTGCGTCATGCCGGACGTGATCCGGCATCCAGAGGCCGGGGGGCTGGTGGCCTGGATTCCTGCCCCTGTTTTCACAGGGGTGACGTTCTTGCGCAGGAATGACGGGTGGCGACACAGCATCGTGATTTGCTCTCAGTCAGTAGCTCCTCGGCAGGCCCATCCGTTCGCCCAGGAAATTTTTCACCATCTCGTTCGAGATGGGGCTGAAGGGGCCGAGGCGGGCGTCGCGGAAGAGACGCTCCATGGGGGTTTCCTCGACCAGCCCATAACCGGCGAGCACACGCATGCAGCGGTCGGTTGCCCGGATCGCCGCTTCGGTGGCGGCCAACTTCGCCATGGCGGCCTCGCCGGCACACTCCCTGCCGTTGGACTGTAACCAGGCCGCCTTCTGGGTGAGCAGGCGTATCTGTTCGAGGTCAGTCGCGACGTCGGCCAGCGGATGTTGCAGCGCCTGGTAACTGCCGATAGGGCGGCCAAAGGCCGTGCGCTCTTTGGCATACTCGAGCGCCTGATCCAAAACCGCCGCCGTAATAC
>WTHD01000390.1:0-4903 GCA_011523265.1 Candidatus Binatota bacterium | reverse complement strand
GTACATCGCCGCACACAGAATGCGCTCCTCGTCGAGGGATGACAGGAGGTGGTACCAGCCGCGGCCCCGCTGGCCGACCATGGCGTCCGCCGGAGCCCGCGCGTCGTCCAGGAAGACTTCGCAGGTGCAGGCCGCCCGCATGCCCATCAGTTCCAAACGGCGTACCTCGACGCCCTCCTGGTCGCGCGGCGTCAAGATGAGGGACAGCCCACGGGCGCGTTTGCCTTCAACGTCATCAGTCCGGCAAAGCACCAGGATCGCGTCCGCGTCGTCAGCGAAAGAGGTAAAGAGCTTTTGGCCGCGCACAACCCACCCGTCGCCGTCCCGCTCGGCCCGGGTCGTGAGACCCAGAACGTCCGTGCCGCCGCTTGGCTCGGTCATGCCGAACGCCATCAGGAAGTCGCCCGAAGCGAGCCGTGGAAGCAACTCGGCCTTTTGATCCTGCGACCCATATTCACGCAGTGTCCGAGCGGTCATGGAGACCAGGAGCCAGTCGGTCGCGAGCGACGGGAAACGGTAGGCGAGTTCCTCGGTCAGAACGGCAGCCGTCATCTCATTGGCGCCGCTGCCCCCGAACTCTTCCGGGACGGAAAGGCCCATCCAACCCAGTTCGGCAAAGCGTTTCCAGAGTTCTCTGGGAATTTTTCGCGACCGGTCCAATGCTCGGATACGGGGTTCGGGCAGCTCCTCCTCAAAAAATCGGCGGACGCTGCCGCGCAGAATGTCGTGCTCCGCCGGCGAATCAAAGTCCATGATCAAGCCCTTCGTTGCGTTGACGGTCCCGTCGCCGTCCCCCGCGACCGGTCTCAACGCAACTGCAAGAAATGCTCGCCCCGGTATAAATCGCCGGCTTTCAGCGAGCCGACGTCAAAGGCGCGCAGATCCATGAAGTAATCGGGTTTGGCGTCCGGGAAGGGCCGGTAGCGGAGATCGTCGCCGAAGAAACGCAGCACGACGGTATGGCGGGTCGGGCAGGCGGCATCGACCGGCGCGCCGCCGTGCAACGCCCCCGAATGCAGCACCACGGCATCACCGGGTTCCAGATCCCAAGAGGCCACGTCCCACGAATTGGGGTCCTCGGCCCGCTCGGCTTCGATGTCCGGCAGGCGTGGAAAATGCTCGGCGCCCCACAGGGGTCGGGTCGGGTCCTTGGAGTCCATAAACGCCGCTCCATCGTACATGGTGCCGACATGGGAGCTCCTGACGACTTCCAGGGCGTTCCGGGCCGGCAAGGCCTCGAAACTGATCCAGATATTCGCCAGATGAGACCCTTCAGCCGGGAAATAGGGCGTGTCCTGGTGCCACAGGGTCCGGCCCACCTCTCCACCGTTTTTGACAAAAATCTCCTCACCAAAATACCAGACATGCTCCGACCCCCAGAGGTCGGCCAGGAAGTCCGCGAAGCCCAGTTTCTTCAGTATCGGCTCGTAGACTTCGAGGGATTTGGCGGTGCCGAGGTCGTTGTAGTGCGAATCGCTCGTGCCTTTGTAGATTTCGAGGGCCGTCGGGCCTGGGTTGGCGAGGTTGAAGTCCAAACAACGCCGGCACTCGGCGAGCTCAGCCGCGTTCAAAAGCCCCTCGGCTTTGATCACCCCATCGCTTGCAAAAGCTTGTCGCATCGCTTCGGTTACACGGATCATTTTTCGCCTCCTTCGGTGGCGCTCCCATTCGGACCGGCCAGCAGGGCGGAGCTGTGTGTTGTTCCTACCGCCAAATCCCCTTCCCTTCAAGGTTTCCGTATCTCCACCGCCCGCATTGATAAAGGAATCCACCCCGGTAAACGCTCAATCTTTCGCCGGCGGCGAGTCCAGAGCGAAGGTCACCACGGGTAAAACGGCGATAATCAACAGCACGATAAACGAGGGGTTGGACCACTCCGCACCCATGGGCCGATAGACCTGGCCGGTTATCGCCGTATTGCCAAAATAGAGCAACAGAATGAGCCAGCCGCAGCGGCTCCAGAGCCGCATGTTGACCGCTGGGTGGGCGGGCGGCGGTGCCGGAGTGGTCATGCCCAACAGCGCCTTCCATCGCTGAATATCCCAGAGGATTAACGCCAGCAGCCCCACACTCATCGCGGTGACGACGAGAGCGGTGGGCACCACCCCCGTGCTCCAGCAAAACACAAGAATTGTCACCAGAATAGGAGCGGCAAGCGCCGCCCCCAAAGTCGCGTGGCGCTGCGTTATCAGCAACACGGCGGCCGTGAGCTGCAGTACCCCGACAAATTGATAGAACCGACCGGTGGCATGAAAGGCGTGCAGGAACTCGTGAAAAACCCCTGTGTTCGCCGGATCGGTAAACGGCTGTCCCAGCAGCTTCTTGAGCCCTGCGGGAATGAAGGCAAAACCGATCATCATACGCAATACAATGGTACTGATGCAGATTCCCCGGCATTCATGCGCTCGAGCGATTCGCTCTTCAAGCCATGTTAATGTCATGCTCCGGCCTCAACAATGATACGGTCTATGGCGATCTTCTAAACTGCAACTTGACTTGCGCATACGGACAAATCGGTATCTACTATGGGCCGGAAGAGCGGAGCGCGTCAATCGTTCCACGTCAGAGAGCGTCAGGGAGGTGCCGCCATGAGCCTTTCACCTATGGGAAACTCTCACGTCGATTTCAACTGGCCGACAGCCGGTATGACCTCGGTCCCGTATCAAATCTTTTGTGACCCCGCGGTGTATAGCCTCGAACAGGAACGCATCTTCAGAGGTCCCACCTGGAGTTATGTCGGGCTCGAAGCCGAGGTCGCCAGCCCTGGCGACTTCAAGGCCACGTTTGTCGGCGACACGCCGATTGTGGTGTCGCGTGACAAAGAGGGCGCTCTGCACGCCTTTGTCAATCGCTGCGCGCATCGGGGAGCCATGGTCTGCCGCGAGTCCCGGGGTAATAAGGCCAGCCATACCTGCATTTACCATCAGTGGAGCTATAACCAGAAAGGCGACCTGATTGGGGTGCCGTTCCGTAAGGGGATTAATCAACAGGGCGGCTACCCGGCCGACTTTGATCCGGCGCAACATTCCCTCCAGAAACTCCAGGTCGATACCTACAAGGGTCTGATCTTCGCGTCGTTCTCTTCCGAGGTCGAGCCTCTCTTCGACTATCTTGGCCCGGCCATGCGGCCGTGGCTCGACCGGGTTTTCAATCGGCCCGTGCGGGTCCTGGGCTATGCCCGGCAATTCACTCACGCCAACTGGAAACTCTATTCAGAGAATGTGAAAGATCCCTATCATGCCAGTCTGCTCCATCTCTTCCTGACCACTTTTGGCCTGTACCGTTCCTCCCAGGGCGGTGGCATCACCATGGATGAGACCGGCCGGCACAGCATAGTGCGCGCCTACCGGAAGACGGAACAAGAGGAGACTGCGGCGTATAAAGGCAAGAATATGCATAGCTATCAAAAAGACTATGCCCTGGCTGATCCTTCTCTGCTCGCCTCGCGTCAAGAATTTGATACCGACTTGAATGTCCAAATCCAGACGATCTTCCCGAGCCTGGTCGTCCAGCAGATTCAAAACACCCTTGCCACCCGACAGATTTTGCCCAAGGGACCGGACCGGTTTGAGCTCGTGTTTACCTTCTTTGGCTTTAAGGATGATGACGAGGAGATGTACCGCATCCGTATCAAACAGGCCAATCTAGCCGGGCCGGCCGGCTATGTCTCAATGGAAGACGGCTATGCCACAGAGCTGGTCCAGCAGGCGATTGTCAGAGAACAGGGCGAATGCTCAATGATCGAATTGGGTGGGACCGGGACAGAGGACCAGGAAAACCTCATCACTGAGACGGCTCTGCGCGGCTATTGGAATTACTACCACGACGTGATGGGTTTTTCCTAAAACGTCACCCACGGAAGACAGTCGCGCGATTTATTCAGAATCATCCGTTTTGCTTTACACGCCTGTTTCAAAACGGCCGTTTTACATCCGATAACAGGCTTTCTGTTAAACTTCAGCTGACAACGCCATTAAAAGCGCCTCATTACCGCTGCCTCTCGGTATACGCTCGGGTGTTGTGTCCTGCGTTCCGTATGATATCCGCTACCTGCCGCCAAGGGATACGCAGAAAGATGCAGGTCGCCTGAGCGACCAACCGCGAAAGGAACGAGCATGTCTGCGACCGAAATCATCTTTGAAATCACCGAAGACGAGTTGGACGGCGGATATTGTGCCAGTGCGCTGGGATATGGAATACACACCCAGGGCGACTCACTCGAAGAAATCCGCCGCAACGTCAAGGAAGCCGTTGACTGCTACTTCGACGACACCATGCCACGGCCCAAGGTGATTCGCCTCCATTTCGTACGCGACGAGCTTCTGGTGGCATGAAGTTGCCCCGCAACGTCACCGGTGCGGCCCTGCAAAAGTCGCTTCGCCGTCTGGGCTACGAGGCCACGCGACAACGGGGTTCCCACGTGCGAATGACAACGCAGGTCAACGGTGAACACCATGAAGTGATTCCTCAGCACAATCCAATCAGGGTGAAGACCTTGTCGAGCATCCTGAAAAACATCGCCCAGCACCACAAAATGAGCGTAGAAGAGCTCCTGCGTGAACTCGATCTGTGAAGCCACGATGCAGCCCCTGCGGACGCTGGCGGAAATCCGGGCGGATATTTTGGCACTGGAGAAAGAGACCGAGGGGTTGTTGGCCGGGATCATTTTCGAAGTCACGGAGGCCGAGGTGTTGCCCATTAGTCACTGGGGTCTTATGCTGTGTTTCACAGAAATTGTGAGGCTGTGCCCATGAAAAACATCACCGTATCCGTTGACGAAGAAATCCATCGGCTCGCCCGTATTCGGGCGGCGGAGTTGGACACTTCGGTGTCTGCCCTGGTGCGGAACTACCTGAGAAGCCTGGTGAGCGGCGCGAGAGGAGACCCCACGTCCACATTGCAG
>WTHD01000446.1 GCA_011523265.1 Candidatus Binatota bacterium | reverse complement strand
CGTATAGGCGCGGGGACCGGTATGTGCGCTGAGTTGGGGCTGAATCCAGTCCACCCAGTCACACAGCACCGACCGGGTGTGTCTGGGGTCGATCATGTCGTGGGCGGCAAAGCCCTCGGCCCGGGCGTAGACGGAGCGTTTGCTGGCGAGCGCTTCTTCAATCTCCCGGCGCTTGGCCTCCGGGTCTGGCGCGGCGGCAATCTCACGCCGGTAGGCCACCGCGACTCCCCCTTCCAGCGGCAGGGCACCACTCTCGGCCGACGGCCAGGCAAACACCATCCCGCCCGGCCCGAAGTGGGCCACGCCGGCCACGCCGTAGACCTTGCGAACGATGACCGACGCCCACGGAATGGTGCATTGCATGAGGGCAAAGATGGCCGCCGTCCCATAACGAATAGTGGCACCCTGCTCGGCCTCCGGGCCGATCATGAAACCGGGTTCATCCACCAGGCTGACCATGGGCAGGTGAAACGTGTCACACAGATCAATATGCCGCTTCACTTTTTGGGCACCCGCCGCGGTCATGGCACCGGCATACCACTGCGGGTCGTTTGCCAGAATCCCGACCGGCTGGCCGTTCATCCGGGCCAGTCCCGTAATTTGAGACGGACCGTACAGGGGCGCAATCTCAAAAAATGAGTCGCGGTCAACAATGCACTCAATCACCCGCCGCATCGGATACGCACGCCTGCGGTTGCGCGGAATAATGCGAAGCAGTTCTTCTTCCTGACGGTTGCGATCATCCTCACCGGGCTGGACCGGCGCCGCTTCCCAGACGTTGGTCGGGAGATAGCTCAGAAATTGCCGGATTTGGGTAAAGACGGCGGGCTCGTCCTCTGCGACATTGTCCACCACTCCGCTACGCAGGTGGATGTGCGGGCCGCCGAGTTCTTCCTTGGTGATCGGCTGACCGAAGGCGCGTTCCACCAGAGCCGGCCCGCCTATCATCACCTGCGAGGACTTCTGGGTCATGATCGAGAAATGGGAGGCGACCAGACGGGCCGCGGGCAGACCGGCTACGGCTCCCAAGGCGGCAGACGCAACCGGCACCATGGACATGGCCTGCATGACCGACATGAACCGGGGCGGGGCGTTCACCGACTCCGTACTGCCGGTCGTTTCACCGCTGTTCTTTCCACGCGGGACACTCCCACCGCCACCTTCGAGGAAGCGAATGAGGGGTAGCCGGTAGCGACACGCCAGCTCTTCGGCCCACACGCTCTTGCGAAAGCCGGCGGACGAGGGCGAGCCGCCCTTGAGGGTAAAGTCCTCACCACCGACCACGCAGGGGCGGCCTGTGATCTTGCCGAAGCCGACAACATAATTCGCGGGGGTAAACGAGCGGAGCTGACCCTGTTCATCGGTTTCGGAGTAACCGGCAATCGGCCCTTGTTCGCGGAAAGAGTCGGCATCGAGCAACTGATCCACACGCTCGCGGACGGTCAATCGCCCCCGGTCGTGTTGCTTGGCCACCGCTTCAGGCCCGCCCAGCTCGCGGGCGAGCTGTCTGCGTTGCTCAATACCCTGAACTTCTTTTTCCCAGCTCATGGCGTGGTGTCTTTCATGTTTTTTGTGGCGGGGTCCCAACCGGTCTACTGCATGGGCGAAAACGCGGCCGGCAGGACGATTTTGCTCTGCTGCGTCAGCAACAACTCCCGCGTGCCGGGCGGCCAGTTGGGCAGTTGAGCGGCCTCGGCCCAAACGCGGCTGCGCTCGTCCAGGCTGGCGTAGGGCCAGATATGGACGAATTTATTGAGCGTCCCGAGATCGCTATACCAGCAGGCGGCCAGGGGTGAAAGCTCGATCCGGGCATTGATGGCCTTGGCCCAACGCTCCAACACGGTCGGCATGGCCCCCGGCCGGTATATATAGGTGCGGATCTCATACACCGGGCCAAGCTGCCGCTTGCCGAGCGGTTCCATAAAAGGCGCCGGGATAAAAATTTCGGATTCCATGTGTTCGATGAAGGTGCCGATCGGAGGAGGCCACGCCCCGCTTTGCATGGCCTGCGCTCTCGCCTCCGTCCGCTGCTGAAGACCCTCATACGGCCAGACATGGATAATCTCGTTGAGCGGGCCGATCTCGGTATGCCAAAACGCCCCGAGTGAGGAAAATTCCTCGCGCCGCGGCAGGGCGTCCCCAAAGAGACGTTCGCATTCGGCTAACGTTCCTGGCTTGAGGCGGTAGGTCCGGACTTCATAAATCATAGGGGTCCTCCTTGTCGGCGTGCTGTCCTTCCGCGTCTGCTCTGCCTAGCGTGTCCATGTGGCTTCCGAGTTATCCCTGGGTTGGCACTCCCGCAGGGCCTGTTGCAGCCCGCCCCGGTCAAAACCCTTACCGATAAAAACGACGTGCTCGGGCGGCTCGGGTAATAAATCCAGCCACTCCATGTCGAATTCGCCGGTCACATATTGAAACATCCACTGCTCGTCCGAGTCGGTAAACCGCACAAACCCCTTGGCGCGCCACACCGTGTCCGGCAGGCTGCGCATCAGCCGCTCAAACCGTTCTCGGACCAGTGGGGCTTCGCACAGACACGTCAGCGTATGAAAATGGTCGTGCACCGGTGCCTGTCGCGAAGAGGAAACGGGTCCAGCGTGTTTATCTGTTTGGCGGTAGACAATCTGGGCGTAGTCCATTTTCCCGCGCTCTGTCCGAACAATCGCCGTGCGCGGATTTAACCGACGAATCTGCGCTTCCAGTTCGGCCATAGTAGACTCGTCTGCCAGATCCCGCTTGTTTAATACCACCACATCGGCGAGTTCCGTCTGTTGTCGGATACCCGAGTGTACTTCTTCGGCCAGGCGGCTGAAATTAATGGGGTCAAGAACGGCGATCAGCGAAGCCAGGCGGACCAGGGGCAGGACTTCTTCTTTTGTGGCTTGGTCCATGAGTTCGACCGGGTCGGCGAGACCGGTGGCTTCAATGAAAATGACATCCGGCTTAAGGGCGGCGACGTCCTGGAGCGCGAGGCCCAGGGTGCCGCCAATCGTGCAGCAAATGCAGCCGTTGGTCATTTCCCGGATGGTGTGGCCTTGCCCGCGCAGCAACTCGCCGTCGATGTTGACCTCCCCATACTCATTCATCATGACTGCGGGTTTGAGCCCCTGGGCCAGACAATAGTCCAGGAGGCGACGCAGCAGGGTCGTCTTACCGCTGCCCAGAAAGCCGGAAATCAGATGGACCGGAATACGCTCGGCGTCAGAGAAAACAATCCGCTCTTTTTGCTCGTCCATAGTGTCAACAGTATTCCAGGATTCACGAGCGCGGGGAAGGCCGGACGCGGGTCGACTCGGCTTTAGGAAGATAATGTGTTTGATTTCTCCCTGTCCTCTTGCTCAACCAAGGGGTTGTCTATATGATAGCATAATGCTAGCGTTTTGGAGTCACAAAGAGGAGAAAAGCAAATGGGAAACCTGACAATCCGAAATCTTGACGATGGCGTGATCGAGACGCTGAAGACACAGGCCAAGGCCAACCAGCGTTCACTGGAGGCCGAGGTCCGGTATCTGTTGACGCAGCGGGCAGATCAGCGCGTTCGTATGACCAACTTTCGCGAGCGTACTCGCCAGGTCGCTGCCGGGGCTCCTGCTGTCCCCCAGACAGACAGCGTCGCCCTGTTGCGCAAGGACCGGCAACGCCCGAAGCATACCAAGCTGTCGCTGGTTGAGTTTCTACGGACCTCTCCGCTGGCGGGTGTCGAGTTGGACATCGAACGCGACCGATCTTTGCCTCGTGATATTGAACTGTGAGCTTTCTGATCGACACATGTGCGTTATCAGAACTGGTCAAGCCGAAGCCGTCGCCTCGGGTAGCGGGCTGGTTCGATGCAGCACCCTCAAGCGTGCTGTTCGTCAGCGTCCTGACCTTGGGCGAAATCCGCAAAGGCGTTACAAAGCTCGCGCCCAGCCACCGCCGTGACCGGATCGCTGCGTGGCTGGAAACGGAACTGCCGGCTTGGTTCGAGGATCGCGTTCTGCCAGTCGATATAGCCGTCGCGGACGAGTGGGGCCGCCTCATGGCTCGACCTGAGAAAATTCCCACTATCGACAGCCTGATCGCCGCCACCGCATTACACCATCGTCTCACAGTCGTCACCCGTAACGAGGCCGACTTCACCGCCACAGGCGTCGAACTGTTGAATCCCTGGAAACCGTCTTAGCGCAGTGCAACAACATCGCTGCGCGACCGTTTGACGTTCCCATAAACCACAAAAACCCGTTCGACGAACTCCTCTTCGTGTAAGCTCAAGAAGATTAGGGACTGTATGAAAATAGAGATTAGCGAATCACTCGGTTATTCCTATCTGCGGCATGTCAAGCGGTGCTGGTTGGTCCAGACCAATTGGAAAGTGTCCGAACATTGGCCAAGATATAAAAGCAACGCGGAATTGGAAACGATGTTTCGTCTCATGAAGCAGAAGTTTGACGAAGATGGAAAGGTCTTCAAGAAAACAAAAAATGCTGGACAATTTCTGAAACAGGGCGAAATCGATCTTGTCGGGATAGACCTGCAAGGTGATGTCCATGCGTTGGAAGTCGCTTTTCACGAATCTGGTTTGAATTATGGAGGTGGTTCTGACAACAGAGTACTTAAGAAATTACTGCGCACCTACATGATACTACATGCTTACCGGCGCTCCGAAACAAAATTCCACATCTCTTTTGCCTCTCCAAAAGTAAATCCTATCGCTCAAAAGCCGCTGGACGATATTTTTATCAAATTGCGAAATGAATACCCAAAAATCGACTGGAATCTTATAACCAACGATGAGTTTACCAATGAGATACTGGAAAAGACACTAAAAGCGACAGAGACAATTTCAGACTCATCCGAGTTGTTCGTGCGCGCCGCAAGGCTCTTGAACCTTACCGGAATACCAAAGGTGGAAGCCGGGAAGACCCGCGCTCGCCAAACGACGAAAAAAGCCCTTGGCACTGAGGAGCGCTTACAGCCAATCGTCGAAAATCTTATGAAAACACTACTGGAGGATCATCCGACACTTCTTGCGGACGAAGAGAGGGATAACTTGATGGACCGGGAATACTGTAGAGGAGTTTTAGGGCTCAAAATCAGTAATTTTGCACTTTTACGTCAGAGCGAAGACGGAAGAGAAGTGAACGGTCACTCCAGGTACTGGAAGAGACGGTATGCTGACAAATTCTATGTCTGCTCGCAATGGTGGAAAGAGGACCATATTGAGAACGCGAGAAGCTTAGCGAGGTTTGCGACCCGGCTCGCAGCAATGAAACCGGATAATCAGGGCATACCGGCACTGAAGGAGCACATTAAAAAACTCAAAGCTTACGCCAGTCATGCGCAGGAGGTATCTGGCAAAGACAATGAGCGCCGATAATGCGTCATCAACTTGGGGCTGGCTGTTTTTTGTACTGCATCACGGCTCCCGGGTGATCACCAGGCCGCTCCCGCGCAACATGGGGGAACCGTCAATGGCACAGACGGCTGAGGCGTTGGGAACCTGGCGCTTTTCCGCCCGGTTGGTCACCTGCATGACGGCTTCGGCAATATGCCCCATGCCGTGCAGGCGCCCCTCGCTCAGACTGCCGCCGAACGTATTGACCGGCAGCTCGCCTTCCAGGGCAATGCGCCCGTCCTGAATGAAACTGTAGGCTTCGCCTTGTCCACAGAATCCTGCCACTTCCAGCCAATACAGCGTGGAGGGACTGAATCCATCGTACAGCTCGGCGGCGCTCATATCCTGGGGTCCGAGACCCGAAGACGCCCAGAGCTTGCTGGCCAGCGAGTGGCCGGACTCCATATAATTGTCCAACGAATAGTGAAACAGCGCGCGGCGGCGGCTGGTGTTCTGTCCGTAGCCGGCGAGATAGGCCGGTGGGTGGCGCAGGTCGGCGGCGCGCTCTGCCGTGGTCAGGACGAGCGCGACACAGCCTTCAACCGGAATATCGCAGTCAAACAAACAGAGGGGCTCGGCGATCCAGCGCGCGGCGAAATAATCCTCACGGGTCATGGGCGTGGTGTAAAAATAGGCGTTCGGATTGAGGTTCGCATTCCGCCGGCTATTCGTCACAAAGGTCGCGAGATGCTCCCGGGTGGCGCCGTAGCGATGCATATAACGCTGCCAGGCCATGGCGTGCCACTGAAAAATACTCGTACAGCCATAGGGGGCCATGAATTGGGCATCGCCAGGAGCCCGGTTGCCGGACCACGCCCCATAGCGGCCACGCGGATTGTGGAGCGCGCGCCAGACCAGCACATACTCGCACGCCTCGGCCAACAGAGCGTTGACCCCTTCAATAACCGCACTCGCGATCAGACCGGTTTCGATTTGAGCATACCACCGAATATCAGGCGCAAGCGGGAGGTGGTTCATCACGTATTCAACGCTGACAATCTGCTCGCCGTCCTGCGTACCCGCGCCGTGAAAAGGCGCTTCGGGAAAAGTGGCAAGGCCGTCAACCCGCTCGGCCGGCAGCCCGGCATCATCAAGGGCGGCCCGACAGGCATCCAGGCTCAGCGCGCCGAGGGACTTCTGCGGTCGGCGGCTCAGCTCGGAGTAGCCAATACCAACGATGGCGGTTTTACCTTTTCCCTGCCAGCTCATGGATGCGTCCTTTAGTCAAGCAACGAGACGAAACTTGGGCAGCGTCAGCTCCGCATCAACATCCTCGAAATAGATCTCGACCCTTCCGCCAATTCGGACCTGCTCACGTTGCGCCTCGGGCAGGTTGGAGACCAGAAAGAGCTGCGGCTGTTCTTCAAGCTCAACGAGAATATTGAGGTAGGGCAGTTCGTCCCCGAAACCGGCCACGTTGGGTTGGTACATCACACT
>WTHD01000256.1 GCA_011523265.1 Candidatus Binatota bacterium | reverse complement strand
CTCCAGCAGTGGTTCTACGCCCACTATCCCGCCCACCCAAAAGAACACGAGTACGGTTTTCGAGCGCCCTCGTCGCTCAAACCGACCCGGGTGCAGGTTGACAACGATACGCTGACGAAAATTCCGTCCACGGCCCGTGTTGAAGGCGATATTCGCCTGACGCCGTGGTATGACCCTGACGAAGTGAAAAAAGGACTGACGGCCTTTCTGGAAACGCTGGATGTCGGCCACCTGCCGGTCTTTGGTCCGGGCCGCTATGCCTGTAACGGACAGGTCGGGACGGCACGGTTTGAGATGTTGGGAACGCCGTCCGGCGGAATGGCGTGTGACCGGACCTCAGCCGGCTATGCGGCCCTCGCCCAAGCGGTTGCGGCGGTGCGGCCCGAGTCTCAGCCCTTCGCCCTGACGGGCAGTCTGCCCTATGTCCGTTTTCTGCAGGAACACGACTTTGACGTGCAAATTACCGGTTTTGGCAGAAATGAAGCCTACCATGCGCCGAACGAATTTGCCGAACTGTCCCATATGCAGGACGGCTTTCGCGTCCTGTGCCATCTGCTGCGACACTTCGGCTAGAGCGCCGCGCTAGCGATGGCGGAAGGTGATCCGGCCACGTTCGAGATCGTACGGGGAGAGCTGAACCGTGACGCTGTCGCCCTGAATGATTTTAATAAAAAACTTGCGCATCTTGCCCGCAACATGGGCGAGGATGGAGTGGCCGTTCTCAAGCTCAACGCGGAAGAAGGCGTTGGGCAACACCTCGGTGACGGTCCCGTTCATTTCAATCACATCTTTTTCAACCGCGGGCTCGGTTTTCCGCTCCTTCCGCTTCCGCTTGCCACCGCCGCCGCCTCTTCGACGTGGTCCAGCCATAAGACCTCCTCTGTACACACTAAAAAGAAACCCCGGGTGACGCGTACACGGCCTCCGGGGTTGCGTTCTTCACAATCGGTTCAGACGAAAAAATCCCAGTAATAGTAGCGAAAAACTAACAGATCGCTTCGGTGAAGACAACCTGAATATTCCCTCGGTTGCCGGTGGATGTCAGGCACTACTTACCCGCAGCGGGCTGAAGCGTAGGGCTGGGCTCCACTGCTTTGGGGGCATCACTGGGGAGGAGCCAGACCAATATCCAGGGCAGGAGAGGCAAGAGCGCGATGAACTGCATGGTGGTTGCCAGCCCCCACATATCAGCCGCAACTCCGAGTACAGCGACCCCCAGACCACCCACCCCAATACCGAGGCCGGTCATAAGGCCGGCGGTGATACCCAGCCGACCCCGCATAAGACCCTGAGCAATGACCAGGGTGACGGAGAACATCGGAGCCAGACACATCCCGGACAGCCCCAAGATTACGATACTGGTCGTTCCATGTGTTTGCAGAAAGAGGAAGATCAACGGGCACAGCAGTCCGGTGCAATAGACCAGGAAGCGTTTGTGGCCGATATGGTCGGCCAGCGGTCCGCCCAGCAGCGTGCCGACCGCTCCGGCGATCAGGAATAAGGACAGCACCGAGCCGACCTTGAGCGTGTCCCCGCCCTGGTCGGCCAGATAGAGCGGAACATAGGTTGACATACCCGCGTGGACGCAGGCCCCGAGGGTCACGATACTCAACACCAGGGCCAGAGCGGAACGCGGAATGGCCACTGCGGCCGTGGCCGCGTTGGTGAGCGCCGGCCGGGTTTGCGACAGCCAGGGAAGGGAGCGCATAAAGAGCGCGCCAACCAGAATCCCCGGTATCCAGAACAGTAAGAGACCACTTTGGCCGAAAGCGGCCAGACAAAAGGCGACGGCCAGCGGGCCCAGCCCCAAGCCGAGGTTGCCGCCCACGGAAAAGAGCGAGATACCGGTCGCTTTTTTCTCACCGGTAGACAGGTAGGCGGTTTTATAGGCTTCGGGGTGATAGCTGGCAATGCCGATTCCGCTGATGAAGACGACTACGAGCAGGGCAGGGTAGCTTGTCACCAGCCCCACGCTGGCCATCCCGCAGGTCGCAGCCACGACTCCGAACGGCAGCAGCCAGGCTTGGGCGCTACGGTCAGACAGATAGCCGAAGAGCGGTTGAATAATGGAAGACGTCATATTGGCGACCAAGACGAGGGCTCCTATCATCGTATAGGACAAACCAAAGCTTGTTTTGAGAAAGGGCAGCAGGGCGGGCAGGGCGCCGGTATTCAGGTCCACCATCAGATGTCCCAGCCCCAATAGGGCGAGCGCTTTTTTATTCATGCCCGGCATCATGTCACGCCTGCGGTGTGGCTGCCAGGGTCTGAGGCTGCAATCCGAAGCCCCGATCAAGAGATTGGATCCATATGCGCGCCGGCCAGAAAGGCGATGACGTGGCAAGGCTCATCCCAGGGGTTGTGCCAACGGTGCATGGTCCCGCTCTGAACGATCACATCTCCCGCACCAAGCTCGGTTTTTGAGCCATCGTCGAGTTCGAGGACGCAGCGCCCAGACACGATATACAGCGTATCGACGGTCTCCGAGCGATGCATACCCGGATCATCCGGTTCCATGGTTGCCAGCAGCCCCGGAAATAAGCGCTCGACTTCGGCAGTGGCCGCTTCCGGGTCGGTGTCCACGGGCGGGGTGCTGTCCGGAGCTAAAACAAAGGAGACGAAGCGGAAACCACCGACTGGCGGGAACCAGTCGTGATGACGCGGTTCGCTCCCGTCGTCAGGATACGTGAGCGTTTCGTCCGCGCCCCACAGGGTGGCCAACGTCGCACCGGGTAAGCCGGGTACCTGAATGCCTGTTACTTCTCCATCGCTCGCGATAATGGATTTGCCGTCCGCTCGGTGACCTGTAACAACACGCCTGATTGTTGACATCAGTCTCTCCTTTGTCCTTCCATCTGTCCGGGCTGTGGCGCCTGTTCTGCTCAGGCTCTCTTGCCGTGCATACCCTAGCCGGGGCAGTTCATCCTTTGCGTGTATGCCTGTCTGGTCTGGTGTGTCAACTGAACCCCCGCTCAACACTCCTCCTCAGTCCGAACGCTGGAGAGCGGGACTGGGCCGAGTTGTCCTTATCCCCATTTCCTGTTCTTATCCCTGCGGGGAGACCCTCGGGTGAAATTTTCTGCAATCATTTCTTTGTTCCGTTTGTGAGGGTGATTGAGGCTTGGAGGCGGTGTGTTCTACGGTGAAATTTTTGCCCTCGCCGCGGCGTGCCTGTGGGGGATGTCGCCCATCTTGATCCGCAAGGGGCTGCCGTACGCGAGTGTCTCGGTCGGGCTGCTGTGCGGGTTGGGTGCCAGCCTGCCGTTGATGGCCCTGGTCTTTGCGCTCCACCCGCGTTCGGTGACGCAGGTGATTACGCCCCAGGCTGCGCTGTGGTTTATCGCTGCGGGCGTCGTTGGTCCGTGTTTAGGCCGGATGTGTAACTACTTGGGGGTGGCTTATCTTGGGGCGGCCAGGAGCACGCCCCTGGTGAATACCGCACCGCTTTTTACGACGGTCTTTGCGCTGCTCTTTTTGCAGGAGGATATCAGCCTTAAGATTCTGAGCGGCATTCTGAGCGTCGTGGCCGGGGTGGCGATTCTGACCGGACAAAACCGCTGGGAAGGTCGAGGATGAAGACGAGCCATATCCTCTATCCGTTTCTTGCCGCCTTTTGCTACGGCATGAATCCCATTCTGGCCAAGCTCGGTTTGCAGTCGAGCAACGAGCCCTTGCTTGGGGCGTGCATCGGCATTCTTGCCGGCGTGGTGGTGTATGCGGCCTATTTTTTTACGAGTGGACAGGCCGGCCAGTTATTCTCCTTACCGCGTCGGGCGGGCGTCTATTTTGGTCTGGCCGGTCTGGCCTCAACGCTGGCTATTTTCTCGCTGTTTTTTGCACTGGAATATCTGCCCGCCGTGGTTGTTGCTCCCTTCACCTCAGCCGTGCCGCTCGTCACGCTCGTCCTGAGCCATCTGGTACTGCACGAGAGTGAACGCATAACCAAGGCCGACGTGGCCGGGACGATTTTCATTGTCGGGGGGATAGCGCTGTTGGTGAGTTGAGAGACCGACCAGTCGCCCCCACGATCATGCGCCCGATGGCGTCTCCGAGAAGGCCAGCACGTCCGCACACCACTCACCCACCGCCAGCAGTTTGTCTTCGCGAAAGGCCGCTCCCATGAGTTGCAGACCCAAGGGTAGGCCGGTTTGACTCAGCCCTGAGGGCAAGGCCAGGCTTGGCAGGCCGGAAAAGGTTGCCGGGCCGTTAAAGGTCGGATCACCGGTGGTGGCGAAGCCTTTGGGCGCGGGGGCCGGAGTTGCCGGAGTCAGCAGGGCGTCAACCGTCCGGCAGAGTGCGTCCATCTCATTCCGAAACGTGTGTTGGTGGCGTTGGGCCTCCATATACTCCACACCGGAGACCTGGAGGCCCTTCTCGATCAAGTCCTTCATCTGCGGGCTGTACTGCTTTTTATAGCGGTTGTAGACCTCACTGTGTGAATAGGCCGATTCAACGAACATCATCCTGAAGTGGGCTTCGGGCTCGCCTTTGAAACTCTCCGGGAGTGCAACCTCGGTGATATGCGCCCCGGCCTGGGTCAGTTGCTCCACCACTGCTTCAATATGCTGCTGGGTTTCCGCATCGGCTTTTTCAAGAAAGAACTCCCGGACCAGACCGAGGCGAGGCGGCTGCGGATCGGCCAGGGCGGCGGTGTAGTCCGGGATCGGTTGCGCCGCACTCATCGGGTCGTTGGCATCCTCGCCGGCCAGGACCTGAAGCAGCAGGGCCATGTCTGCCACGGTCCGGGAAAAAATCCCCACATGGTCCAGACTGCCGGCTAGGGGATAGACGCCGTAGGCGCTAATCCGGCCAAAGGTCGGCTTGAGGCCGACGCAGCCACAGTAGGCGGCCGGACGTATGGTCGAGCCATAGGTCTGAGAGCCCAAGGCACCAAAGCACACCTGCGCGGCCACCGCCGCCGCGGACCCGCTGCTGGAGCCGCCCGGCGTGTGTTCAATATTCCAGGGATTGCGGGTTGGCGACGGGGCCAGGGCGGCGAATTCCGTGGTCTGGACTTTGCCCAGAATGATCGCTCCGGCTTCCTTGAGGAGGCGCACGGTGGTGGCGTCATACTCTGGGACATAGTCCGCATAGATAGGCGATCCCATCGTTGTCTTCATCCCCGCAGTAAAGAAAATGTCTTTGAGTCCGAGCGGGATGCCGTGCAGCGGACCCCGGTAGTGTCCGCTGTTGATTTCCTTTTCGTACTGCTGGGCGGTGGCTAAGGCGCCCTCACCGTCAACCGTCACCCAGGCGCGGAGCTGCGGTTCAAGTTGGTCCAGGCGGTCCAAACAGGATTGGACCAGGGTCACGGGAGAGAGCTGCTGGGTACGAATACGTTCGGCGGCTGTAGCGATAGTGAGCGCGTATGGTTGTGTCATGCGGACCTCTTACGGTTGTCGATTAGTCTGCCACCAACTCGTCAAGCTGAACCAGAATGCCATCCGGGTCACGCAGGAAGGTACTGTTAAAGTTACCGTCTTTTGTTTTTGTGACGGTCGGCGCCACGACAAAGTCGGCGCCCTTGGCCTTCAATTCCTCATAGACCTGGGGGAGATTCTCCACCCAAAAGGCGTAGTGATGGATGCCGATCTGATCGAGTTTGATCGGCTCGCCGCTGACCGGCTTGTCCGAGTGTTCGGATAAGACCAAAAATGCCTCGTGGGGGCCTTTCTTCCAATACAGCGTCGCCACTCGCCGCTGGTCGTGCGGCTCCTTATACAAGGCCGGCAGGACCGTCCCCTGGGTGGATTGCACTTCGTCCCGGACCACCTCAAAGCCGAGCAGATCGCGATAAAACCGCAGCGAGGCGTCCATGTCACGCACGCCAACCGCAATATGGGACACACCGTTTGTCACCATGAATCATCCCTCCTTATGCCTGCCCTATTCTTGACAGGTCTGGCGGAGACATACAAGAAGACAGAGCAAGAGGAGACGCACTCCACAGGCGTGAGCCGAAAAAAGGATGGGATATGCAGCAATCCGGACTCAAAGCAGAAGGCGTACGCTGGGACCTGGGAGGACTGTATGCCAGCCCGGACGATCCGCAGCTTGAGGCTGACTTGGCGGAGGCGCGCCGTCGGGCGGAAGTCTTTACGGAGACCTACCGTGGCAGAATTGAAAACGGGCAGGTCGATGGGACGACACTCGCCCAGGCGTTGGCCGAGTATGAAGCGATTACCGAACTCCGGCACCGCCCCACCTTTTATGCTTCGCTCCTGTTTGCGGCTGACACCCAGCACCAATCGGCCCAGCAGCTTGTTCAGCACACGCACGAAGCCGCCACCAGTATTGAGAACCTGCTGGTCTTCTTCTCTCTGGAACTCATTGCGTTACCGGACGAGCAGCTTGCCCACCTCCTCACAACACCGGAGCTGCAAGACTATCAACACTATCTGGAAGCGGTCCGACGCTTTAAGCCGCATACGTTGAGTGAAAAAGAGGAACAACTCCTCAACCGTAAAAACCTGTCGGGCAAACACGCCTTTCGGCAGCTGTATGACCAACTCAGCGGTTCGCTCCGGTTTCCGCTCACCAGGGACGGCGAAGAACACCTGCTCACCGACGGTGAGATCATGGCACTGCTGCGCCATCCGGACGCCGAGCTGCGCGAGCGGGCTCTGACCACGTTTCTGGAAACCTATGCCCAACACGCGCTTGTGCTGACCTCTGTTTTTAACAATCTGCTGCTCGATCATAAAATTGAGTGCGAGCAGCGCCAGTACGATGACGTGACCCTACCCACCCATCTGTCGAACGAGATTGCCCCCCCCACCGTCGAGGCGATGATGCAGGCAGTCGAACGCCACTATCCCCTGGTCCAGGAATATTTTCGGCTGAAGGAAGAATTGCTTGGAGTTCAACGCCTCA
>WTHD01000055.1 GCA_011523265.1 Candidatus Binatota bacterium | reverse complement strand
AAATATTTCATAACGATTTTCGCCGATATCGCGAAAAGTCCCGCGTGTGTGGGCAGTTAGCGGCTTTTCACGGGTTCTGAAATTTTTCCGCGATTTCACAAAAACCCGATATCAAAAAACGCCCCTAAATTGGGGTTTTTGATACGTCTTTTGGGGGCGATTTTAGGGGTTGTGAGGGGTCATTTTTGGACGGCGTAGAGCACGAATCCCACCCCACAAACGAAGCCAAGAAGCCAGATCAAAACGTCGATTTCCGTCATTTCATGTCAGGCGAAATTTCGCTTTTTATAAAATTTCACGTCTCCTTTGTGCAACTCGGACAGGGGCAAAATGGGGAGATGGTGACGAGGCTGTGCAGCCAGGCACGGCGGGTCTCCCAGGAGCCTTGGAGGGCCTTTTTTCAGGCGCGCCACTCGCGGCTTTGAAGCTCAATGCTGGCGGAAACTTCGGAAGCGGTTGCCTACGTCGGAGTTTGAGCGCGTGCGCGAATCGGCCAAAGTCAGGAAAAGGGAAAAACGGTCGAAGGCCCCCCGGCCCCGTCATGCCGGATCAAGTCCGGCATGACGAGAGTGCAACAGCATGGCGAGAATCTAGCGTGAAACGTTCTAGCGAGACACATGAACCTCAATCAGATACCCTACGGTTGAAGGAGAGCGTGGGATGACGAACAACAAACTCTACTATGGCGACAACCTGGATGTCTTGCGGCGCTATATCCAAGACGAGTCCGTAGACTTGGTGTACCTCGATCCGCCCTTCAAAAGTGACCAAGACTATAACGTCCTGTTTGCCGAACAGGACGGATCACGGGCCGCCGCCCAGATCAAGGCATTCGGCGACATGTGGCAATGGGACGAGGCATCAGCCCAAGCCTATCAGGACGTGGTTGAGACCGGGGGGCGGGTGTCGCAGGTGCTGCAATCGTTTCGCGGTTTTCTTGGCGATAACGACATGCTGGCCTATCTCGCCATGATGGCCCCCCGCTTAGTAGAACTTCGTCGGGCGCTGAAGCCCACCGGCAGCCTGTATCTCCACTGTGACCCAACCGCTTCGCATTACCTCAAGCTGCTATTGGACGCCATATTCGGCCCGGTCAATTTTAAGGCCGAGATTGTGTGGAAACGGACCAGCGCGCATAGCGACACCAGGCAAGGACGGCGTCAGCATGGCCGCATACATGATATCTTACTTTACTATGTAAAAAGCGATGAGTGGACGTGGAACCCAGTCTATACAGCGTACGACAAAGAATATGTCGAACAATTCTACAAATATATCGAACCGGAGACGGGTCGCCGCTATCGCCTTGACAACCTGACAGGCCCAGGAGGCGCGGCAAAAGGCAATCCTCAATACGAGGTTATGGGTGTTACTCGGTACTGGCGTTATAGCAAACAAAGAATGCAGGACCTCATTGACGCGGGAAGAATAATCCAAACAAAACCAGGAAGAGTGCCGGCCTACAAGCGGTATCTCGACGAAATGCCTGGTGTTCCGCTCCAAGACCTGTGGACCGACATCGGACCGTTATCATCCCAGGCTAGAGAACGGCTCGGCTATCCGACCCAGAAGCCGGGAGCGCTGTTGGAACGCATCATCAAATCCAGCAGCAATGAGGGCGACACTGTTTTAGACCCATTTTGTGGTTGTGGGACCGCTATCGCCACCGCTCAGAAACTGGAACGGTCTTGGATCGGGATTGATATCACCCATCTTGCCATTGGTCTTATCAAGCATCGTTTGCGAGACTCGTTTGGCGATGACATCACCCAAAGCTATGAAGTGATTGGGGAGCCGGTGTCCCTCCCGGACGCGGAAGTCTTGGGGAAGGATGATCCCTTTCAATTCCAGTGGTGGGCCTTGGGGTTAGTTGGCGCCCGCCCCGTCGAGCAGAAGAAAGGGGCGGATAAAGGCATTGACGGACGGCTCTATTTTCACGATGACGTTGCCGGTGCAAAAACCAAGCAGATCATCTTTTCGGTCAAGGCTGGGCGCCCTTCCGTTCCTCATGTGCGAGATTTACGCGGGGTCATTGAGCGGGAGAATGCGGAAATCGGCGTCCTGCTGTCACTCCAGGAACCAACCAAGCCCATGCGGACAGAAGCAATGGGGGCGGGCTTTTACGAGTCCCCGTGGGGAACGCGGCACCCGCGTATTCAACTCTTGACGGTGACGGATTTGCTGCTCGGAAAAGGCGTCAATCGGCCAACACAGCACGGGAATGTCACCTTCAAAAAAGCGCCCAAGCACGAACGAGAGACCGGGCAACAGGGGGGATTGTTTAAGAGGTGAGGCTTTTTCAATGGGAATTATAGTGAATGCTTGATGCCGTCGAAATTGTATCGGCGTTTTTCGCTTATTACTATAAAGCGAGGATGAAGACATGGCTCACGATACAGCTTACGCAGATATGAAAATCATCCCACAAGACGAGTGGGTTAGAAAAGTGGCTGTCGTTCGTCAAAAGGGAGAACGCTTCGCAAAGAAAATGCGTCGCAAAGGCAAACCATTCAAAGCAGCCATTTTAGCATCCAAAGAGGTCCCTGCGGGTGCGGAAGTTGCAATGCAAGCAGTAGTGATACAACGCAACTGGAAAGCGGCGACAAAACTAGAGATGGTCGAAGATGCTAATAATTTTCTGACAAAGGCACGCCAGATTGACATTTTTCATCCCGACTTACTTGCTGCCTTGAAGACAACCATAGAGGAAGAACCGCTACCAATGCATTCTATTGGAGAGTTCTTCATCTTGTATGGAAGATTTGAGCAGAAATATGGGACCTCTAACCAAGAGACGGGGAAGAAGATGGAAGAGCTTGTGAATGGGAGAAAAGAATATCTGAAAGCGTATGATGGAAACAAGAAATACCCGCTCCCCTACGCTGTCAGAAACATTTTAGCGCATATAGGAACGAATCCGAATACGCTCCTTGTGAAGGAACTGAATCTCGCTAAGAACCTACTCGAAGACTGGTTACGCCTATAGGCCCCCAGCCCTGTAGCCCCGTAGATCGGATTAGCGGAGCGTAACCCGACAGTTCCTTTCTATTGTCTACTTCCACCTGACCAACTCCCCATCCCCTCTTTCGCTTGACACTCTCCGAGCCCCTCAGTATCGTTTCGTCCACATGGGCGCTGCCGAGGAAATCGTTGCCATTGTTGATGAGAACAACACTGTTGTGGGCTCCGCGCCGCGGAAGGAAATGCGCGCCAAGGCCCTGCCCCATCGGGCCACCTATGTGCTGGTCTTTAACTCGCGCGGCCACCTCTACGTTCAGAAACGGACCCTGACCAAGGATGTCTTTCCCGGTTATTACGACCCGGCCGCGGGTGGGGTCGTGCTGGCGGGCGAAGAATACGAGCAGGGCGCTCTGCGCGAGGTTGAAGAAGAGATGGGCGTCCGAGGGGTGCCCTTGAGGCCGCTTTTTCGGTTTTATCATCGCGAGACACACAACCGGGTATGGGGCGCGGTCTTCTCGTGCGTGTACGATGGTGAGATCGTCCTGCAGGAAGAAGAAGTCGAGAGCGGCGCGTTTATGGCCGTGCCTGATATTCTGCACCTGGCCCAGACTGAGTCGTTCACACCGGATGGCCTGTACGTGTTGCAGCGCTATCTGGCTGAGTGTCAGACCCAGGACGGAGCATGAAATTCGGACTGATTTTCACCCTCCAGGACCCGCCCCACGGGGAGCACCTGTCCCGGCTCTACGACGAGGTGTTTGCCCAGGCGGTCCTGGCCGAGGAGGCCGGCTTTGAGCTGTTTCTCCTGCCGGAACATCACCAGATGCCGGACGGTTATATGCCCGCGCCCCTCACCTTTGCCGCGGCGCTGGCAACGCAGACCAAGCACGCGCAGATTGGCACGGGCATCCTCCAGCTCCCGCTGTATCATCCACTGCATATTGCCGAGCAAATTGCCGTGATCGACACCATCGCTAAAGGGCGCTTTATCCTTGGTGCGGGCTTGGGTCTGGTTGAGCACGAATTCAACGCCTTTGAGATCCCGCTGTCTGCCGCGGCAACGCGCTTTACCGAATCGGTCGAGATTCTCAGACGGGCGTGGAGCGGCCGGACGTTTTCTCATCACGGCCAGCATTTCAATTTTGACGATGTCACCATCACCCCCCAGCCCGTACGTCAGCCGCCGATCTGGATTGGCGCCATGTCAACCATCACGCTCACACGCGCCGGCCGGATTGGCGATGGGTGGCTGTCGGACCCGCTCCACAACTTCGATGTGATGCGGGCCTGGTCCGAGATGTACCGGGCTGCGGCGCGGCAGGCGGGGAATCCACGGGTGGAAATTGCCCTGCTGCGGAATGCCTGGGTCGGCGACAGCCGGGCCGAGCTTGAGCAAACCTGGTGGCCGCACGTCAAGGACTATCACCTCTTCTACCTGCGGCTGGGCTTTTTCGCCTCGGGCCGATTTAACGCCAAGTGGGAGCCCTGGGTGAAAGAAATCACGGCGGACGCCGAATGGACATGCGAGCGGGTCGCACCGAACCGGTTGATCTACGGCACGCCGGAGCAGATCGTGGCCGAACTCAAACGCTACGAGCACGCAACCGGGTGCCAGTATATGATTCTCATGCTACGCTGCCCGAGCGGTCCCGGCCACGCAGAGACCATGCGGTGTATTGAGCGATTCGGTACGGATGTCTTGCCGCATTTTGCATAAGGGAGGGAAATACACCATGCCAAACGGACACGGATTCATTGATAGCGATGCCCATATTATCGAACCCGAAGACATGTTCGAGAAATATCTGGATGCCAGATATCGCTCAGCCATGCCCACGGCGTGGGCCAATTACCGGGGGGAACCGCTCGGCTTCGGCTTTGAGGTCAGGATTCCCAACCCGGATGGAGGCGAATATCTGATGCCGTTCGGGCGCGACCCGCTACGGGACCCCGCCCAGGCCGACGGCAAACCGCACAGCGGAGCGCAGGAAGCTGGCGAGCGCGTCTTTCTGCCGGGAAATGACGAAGCCTATGCTCAATACGCCAAGCAGGACTTCCCACCTGAGATCTACCCGGAGGTCATGCAGCGGGTCGGTATCGACTATATGGTCGTCTATCCCACCAACGGTCTCCTCTCGGTAACGGTTCCAAATCTGGCGGCCGATACGGCTGCGGCCTATCGTCGGGCGTATAACAACTGGCTGGCCGACTTTTGTGCGGCTGCCGGGGGACGGGTGTTCGGTGCCGCTTCCATCGACCTGCGCGATGCGCAGGAGGCCGCCCGGGAAGTCCGCCGATGCGTCACGGAGTTTCACTTCAAGGCGGTTCATATTAACCCCGTTCCGGTGTGTGAGCATCGCTTATATGACGAGTTTTATGAGCCGCTGTGGGAGACGCTTGAGGAACTGGACGTACCGCTCGCCGTTCATACCGGAAACGGTACGGCCGCAGATGAGATGCTGTACTATTACCTCCCCCGATTACGCTCCGCCCAGACCACCGTGGCCTTTACGATTGGGAATATGCTGGCCAGCACCGCCCTGATCATGGGTGGGGTACTGGAACGTCACCCTCGGCTGCGCGTCGTGCATCTGGAGTCCGGCGCAGGCTGGGCCGCGTTTTGGCTTGACCGCTTGGGCGCCGGCGTACAGGGCGGCTTTCGTGGCCTTGCCATTGAGGGGCTCAGCATGCCGCCGGTCGAGTATTTCAAACGCCAGTGCTATATCTCGGCTGACCCCGACGATCCCGGTATTCGGCAAGTCATTGACGCCATCGGAGATGATAATATCGTCACCGCAACCGACTTCGCCCATCCCGAGGGCCGGCAGTACGCCTGGGCGGTCAAGGAGCTGATGGCCTTACCGGGCGTGTCAGATGACAGTAAGCGCAAGATCATGTGGGATAACGCTTTGCGGCTGTATCCCATCCAGCCTGACGCATAAGGAGGACGATCATGGGCGAACTCACGCGGCTATCCGCAACCGCAGCGGCAAAAGACCTGACCAGTGCCATTGAGCGCGATGGTGCGGCTATCGTTGAAAATCTCATCGATGAGAGCCAGGTGCAGGCGACCCTCGATGATTTGATGCCGCATATCGAGGCCACCCCCAACAGCCGGGATGACTTTGCCGGCTATCAGACCACGCGCACGGGCGCTCTGGTGGCGCGTTCTCCGGCCTGTCGCGCCCTCGTCATACATCCCAGCATCCTTGAGGCGTGCGACGCATTCCTCCTGCCCAACTGTAATCGCTACCAACTCCACCTGACCCAGGTCATCCGCCTGATGCCCGGACAAAAGAAACAGCCCTTACACCGTGACCGTCTGGTCTGGGGCGATTATTTGCAGGGGGTTGAGCCTCAGCTCAGCACGCTGTGGGCGCTGACGGACTTCACTTATGAGAGTGGTGCCACTCAGGTCGTGCTGGGCAGTCCGGCCTGGCCCAAGGGCCGAGAGGCCAAAACGGACGAAATCAGCTACGCGGAAATGCCCCGGGGCTCGGTCCTGGTGTACTCCGGGACCGTTTTGCACGCCGGTGGGGCAAATAACAGCGCGGCCGACCGGGTCGGACTGAATATCACCTATTCGCTCGGCTGGTTGCGGCAGGAAGAAAATCAGTATCTCTCCTGCCCGCCGGAGATCGCCAAGGATTTGGACCCCACCCTCCAGGAACTCCTCGGCTATACCATGATGAGCTATGCCCTGGGCTATTTCACCCCGCCCGACATCACCAAGGGAGAGTCGGGCCTCCGGGCGCCGGAATTCGCCCTTGGCCGCCGGCCGCGGAAAGACAGGCGTAAACTTGAGCTCCCCGCGTCTTAGGGCAAATTACGATTGAGTGTAGCCGTCCGTCATTCCTGCGCAAGCAGGAATCCAGGCCCCCAGCCCCCTCCGTTCGCTGGATGCCGGATCACGTCCGGCATGACGCGAGCCCTCCGTACGGCTATGAAACGCTCTCGGCGGTTTGCAGTTTTGAGACGGCCTTGCAGCCGAG